>JAGMEZ010000099.1 GCA_023127905.1 Caldifarciminota bacterium | reverse complement strand
TACCATACCAGGGGGCAGGAATATTAGCAGGTATTGAAATATCGTAAGGGATTGAATAATGCCCGCCCATATTGTCACCATTCCCTGCTGATGTTACGAAGACAACACCTGCAGTCAAACAGTTGTTAAGCACATTTCGGTCCTGTGTGCTAAGATAATTCCAGCTTGCTCCTGCATTGGCACTATCATATCCTGCTGACATAGTCATGACATCAGCACCATGGCTGAGCGCAAAATTAACTGCGTTCTGGAAAATAGTCAAACCCCCAAGTGCCTTTAGGATCATAATTTGTGCATCGGGGGCAACACCTGTCTCTGTTCCAGCGGTTCCGTCACCGGCGACAGTACCTGCAGTATGGGTTCCATGTCCATTATCGTCCATTGGGTTATTATCATTGTTGTCAAAATCCCATCCATGATTTGGGTATGAAGCACCACCATCCCAGAGATGGTCGGCGAGGTCTACATGGTTGTAGTTTACACCCGTATCTATGTGTCCGACGATAATATTTTGACCAGTGTAGCCAAGAGGCCATACCTGATCTGCATTTACCTTTTGGACGTTCCAGACGACCGCTCTCGATTCAGGGATGCTTTCGATATTAGAAAATTCACTTCCAGTGATAACATGGGGTTTCAAAGGTATATCATCCAGCCAGATAAGTGCAACTGTTGGATATTTTGAAACTTCATTAATTACTGCTTTTGTGGCTTTCATCCCAATGGAATTTGTTAACCACAACTGACTGAGGCGATCGACCTTTCCTGCGTTTTCCATGCTCTCAAGGTACTCATACACATCTTCCTGATATGAAGATGTAAACTCCTGCAGGGTATTAATAGTAAAAGATCTTCTTTCTGCCTTACCCATTCCTTTTACCAGACTGTATAGAAAATCCGTATCAATAAGTTTGTCACACTCAATTATTACAGGAAGAAGTTCCTCTGGGGATACATTCTCCATCTTTTCCATAAGTCTTTCGTCAATCTTCATTGGATAATTTCGGTAGGTAAATTGTAGGAAATTACCCCAATCTTTTGCAGAAACGTTAAGTGGATTCGGGTTGCATTCAATATCTGGTTCACCTGTTCCGCTATAATCAACTATTGCACGAATGAAATAGGTCTCATTCCAGGCACTCCAGGATGTCCCGTTATAATCCCACGCCCTTCCATTATTAACAGCATCGAACCCTATCACGGTCTGGTCATTATTCATATTGAATGATGCGATAAAATCTCCAGTTACATTTATATTCTGGGATGAAAAATCAGCATTACGCCATTGTTGGGTTGCATCCATGGGCAGGCTCACAGAAGTACCAAGTTGACTACCAGGCATACTTCCTGTCCAATCATAGATGGTTGCATCAATGGTTTCACTCCCTCCTCTACTCCAACAATAGTATTGTATGGTTAATATTTGACAGGCTTGAGTTGGAGACATACGATTAGCCATCCTTGCTCCAGCCCCCCAATAGTATCCTGATGAAGGTGATCCATCGTCGTATATAAGAGTATCTATCTGTCTTCCTTCCGAGATCGGGTAAAGAATCTCTTGGTTTGTGTTTAATACAGCGGGTTCTAAGGATGGATCGATGAGCACCTTAGTTTTTTCTGGTGGTAGGTTCTCAGCCCACATAATGCTGATCAGTAATGGAAAAAGGATAAAGCAATAAAAGCATTTTTTAATCATTATTTCCTCCTTACTGAAAATATTCTTTAGGTTAAAAATTCACCTCCTTTCATCT
>JAGMEZ010000098.1 GCA_023127905.1 Caldifarciminota bacterium | reverse complement strand
TCGTTTTGCTTCCTCCGAGATGTAGGCTTTTGGAGGTTTGCTATTTTCTTTTTCAGCGGTATTCATTTTAAATTCTATTTACTTGTCTTAAGGAAACTAAATTTCAATAGTTCTTCTACCTATTTCATAATTTCGTGTTCTAAAACTTTATCCTCTGTCATTTGTTCTTTCCCATTCTTCGATTCAACATTTCGCAAAGGACTCGAATGTGTTCTGGTGTTGTTCCACAACATCCCCCAATGATTGAGACACCAATAGAAACCAGTTCTTTAGCTTTCTCAGCCATAAATTCAGGTGTTTCTGGATATATAGTTTTGTTCCCCTTTATTTCAGGAAGTCCGGCATTCGATTGTATGATGAGGGGAAGAGTGCTGTATGCCCTGAATTCTCGTGCGATCTTCACCATGTTCTCTATTCCATTACCACAGTTTGAGCCAATAATGTCTGCTCCTGCGTTTTCGAGTCCTTTTACTGCCTGTTCGATGCTTATCCCCATGATGGTGTAAAATCCTTTTGGTGTAGGGTCAAATGTCATCGTTGCCATAACTGGAGTTGAAGACGAAACAGTTTTTGCTGCTTTAATAGCTTGTGTTGCTTCCGTTAAATCGGTCATTGTCTCAACACAGATAATATCAATCCCTCCTTTTATGAGCGCTTTTATTTGTCTTTCAAAATTGTTATACATTTCTTCCTCTTCTACATCTCCATATGGTTTGAGCAATCTTCCACTAGGACCGCAGGAACCTGAGACATAAGCATGTTCTCCTATTGCCTCATTTACTGCAAGGACAGCATTTTTATTTATCTCTTCTGTTTTATCATCGAGTGAATACATTGCTAATTTCAGGGGTGACCCACCGAAAGTGTTGGTTTGAATTATTTCTGCGCCTGCTTTGAGGTAGAGACTGGCGATCTTTTTAAGAATTTCTGTATGTGTTAGGTTAAAGGATTCAGGTGGATCACCTGGTTTTAGCCCATGTTCCATAAGAATTGTTCCCATTGCACCATCAGCAACAAGTACATCACCATTCTGGATACGTTCAAGGATATTTTTCATTGTTTCAATAGTCTCTTAACAGTTTCAACCGCATTACAGCTATCGTAACTATAAGCATCTGCTCCTATCTCCTGTGCGTATTCTCCCGATACAGGTGCGCCACCAATTATTACCTTTATTCTATTTTTAAGTCCTTCTTCTTTTAAAAGTTCAATTACTTTTTTCATAACAGGCATGGTTGTCGTAAGGAGAGCAGATAATCCAATAATAGATGCGTTTTCTTTTTTCGCAGCTTCGATAAATTTTTCTGGTTGTACATTGTTGCCTAAATCAATGACCTCATATCCGGCACCCTTAAGCATTATTCCCACGAGATTTTTTCCTATGTCATGCAGGTCACCATAAACAGTTCCTATAACTACTTTTCCGATAGTTGGAACACCTTCATTTATGAGCATAGGTTTCAATACATTCATGCCTGCATACATTGCTTTCGCAGAAAGGAGCACGTAGGGAAGGAAGATTTCATGATTTTTGTATTTCTCTCCAACTATATTCATACCATCTATTAGTCCATTAAAGAGTATTTCTTTTACTGAAATATTTTCCACAACTGCCTTCTTAGTGAGAGCTGTCACCTTTTCATCTTCACCATTTTGTAAACATTCTGATATATTTTTCAGTATGTCCACTATGATCCACCTTTCATATTGGACTCTCCTGTTTTCGAAAGGAGCGTCTTTATTCTCTTCCTGCAGGAGTGCGTTTTACATTGAGAGCAGAACGGGTATGTATCCTTGATGTTGTGAATCTCCCTTTTTCCAGAAATTAATACACCTGATATTGATTTCAATGGATACATAAGAAAACTTTCGAGTAATTTAATCCCAATTT
>JAGMEZ010000097.1 GCA_023127905.1 Caldifarciminota bacterium | reverse complement strand
ACATTGGCGTAAGGGCGCGGGATTATCTGCAGTTCAACCTCAAAGAAAAGGTTTCAAACAGAAGTATAGAAACGGGAGATATCTCTTCAAGAATTAAAAAGAACGAACTGCTTTTTGAATCAATTTATCGACCAAAAGAGTGGATAGCGATTATTCCATATTTATCATTTGTAAGTGATGAGTACAAAAGAAAATCTCAGGACAGCCTTAACATCGATAATCCCGGAAGAGGTGAAGGAATAAAAGGGATTGTGAATATTAAAAATTTAGGTAGTATTGAATCAGAGATATGGTTCTTAAATCAAGCAATCAGTAACGAAAAAAGAGGAATTATTGATATAAGTTTCGAAAAGAACCTTTCAAAAATAAGAATTGGCGGGAATCTTGAGGGAAAGAATATCCTAACCCAATATCCAGTACTGAACGGGGATGAAGAAAAATTCCTCGAATCAGCACAAGGAAACCTCTTCACAGAATTCTTACTTTTTAACCGGCTAACAACATCTATTATATACAACGGATATTTCAATAACGAGATATATTCACTTATCAAGGGATTCGGTTATAAGCACAGTAATGAAAGAAGAATATACCATAACATCTCTTCAAATCTGAGTTGTCCGATAAACTCACGGATATTCTTTGATATCAGCATAGAAAGACATAAAGGTGAAAAAGAATATCAAGATGGTTTAAACAATGAATTATCAACAGTCAATACCCTGACCCCTTCCCTTGCATATCGTCCGAACAACAATTCTGAGATTAAAATCAAAAGAACTTTAAGACTGACTTCCTTCACCTTTCCAAACCCATCTACTGTTACTGATAGAGACATCCTTGATAAATCTGATTTCCTTATAACAAGATACAATCTTCCTGGAGGGACGGATTTATCTCTATCCTTTGGGAGAATAGAAAATCATCTCATCTACCTGAGAAGTCAAATGTCAGCAAATAATGTATGCAGGACAAAATATTCTGTCGATGCAAATGTGAATTATTTTTTACCCCAGAGGATAATAATTAAAGAATTTTTCTCTCTCGTCTCAAATTACCAGATTTATGACTTTTCCTCAAATAAAAATCTCTTCACAAGAAGCTTTACACACAAATCTCAACTTACAATTTTAAACCTCCATCACTTTCAGCCCACAGTAAAATACAAATTTTGTAAACAGGATTGGGGAGCGTATCTCTACTCTTATGAAGCAGGGCACTACCTGTTTTATCGAAACATAGTAACCAGAAAGGAATCATATGAAATAGACGTCGAAATAAGACCGCTATCATACCTTTCCATTATACCATCCTACGCATTTAACAGGAATCGATTCGAAAATCTTAGTACTGTTTCTGAACAATTAAATAACGAGCAAATAGAAGAGGATTACTCAATAAGAATGGAATTAAAAAAAAATAACGGTATGTTAATTGATTTTGATTTAACCTGGGTAAAGAGAAATGAAGGCAATAATTTTTATGAAGTTAAATCGAAAATTTCATACAAAATATAGAAGATATAAAATTATCTTCGTTTTCATACTCATTGTAACTGCCTGTGACTGGTTTAATCCAAAACAACCCGAACAACCGTGGGAGGAAGAATCTGAATGGCAGGTACCTATTAGTCCTTCCATCGTTATTCTGAATCTCCGGCAAGCTTTCAATGACAGAAATATTGTTAACTATTCAACCTGTTTATCGTCAGATTTTATGTTTTACGGAGACCCAGCTGACTCACCATTCGTTCCCCCAGGCAGCTTTAACGAATGGGATATTAATGTAGAGATCGATATTGCAACAAGGATTTTCAACACCTTCAGTAAAAAAACAGAGCTCTATTTTGTAGATTCACTCAAAGATAGTACTGGTACTGATGCAATATTTTACGAATTCTATAACATGGATCTTGAAACACCTGATTCATCAGTTATTGCAGCAGGGATTGCACAGTTTCACCTTGGACTTGACTCTACAAATCTCTGGTTTATTACTGAATGGAGAGATTTTAGAATAGACAGCGTTTACTTTGATTGGGGAATCCTGAAAGCTACATTGAGATAAGGAGCGCACGTGAAAAATAAACAATCCGGTAATAAGAAGGTCGAGAATAGCAAAAAAGTTAAGACGAATGAATTGCAGTCAATACTTACTAAAAAATGGGAAATTCTCCCCCAGAAAGAAAAAGATGAAATTGTTACAACACTCCTAAAACAATGGAAATCATCAAATAAGTTGACCGTTTTTCTCTTCCCGGAAATTACCAGAGACTCAAAGATTCCCATCGTTGTACCATTGGGTATTCTGAGCTCAGACTGGCCAGGCCTTTCAGATAGCTGTATAGGTGTTCTACATGAAAAAGGATGGAATCTATCCTATATCGAAGCTTTTATAATTGAATACGAAAGACAGGAACTGGGTATTATTCTTTTAACGATCGTAATAAAAACTGAAAATGAACTAAGAAAATTTCTCTCAAATAAAGATGACATCCTCAAAGACCTAAAGGTAGTCGCAACTGGTAGCAAGGCAAAAACAACACTCCTTGCAGGGGAAACAAGAAAATTAGAAATTTATGGGCATGTGATTGAGAAGATTAAAGAGATTTCACTAACGCAAAAAGAATTGCAGAATATTCTTAAAGATGGTGGCGAAACATTAAAATTTTTCTCAAGCAGGTCTGAGTCTTATTTAGAAGAAAGGAATCACTCTGATCTTGCACAGCAGATAGTAACAAACTACCGTTTCCTACAGCGAGTACCAAAAAGTGGTGGAAAACCACAGTTTTGGATAAAAAACATCAAAACAATTCGTGAGCATTTAACAGGCATTACTATTGCTGCATTTGAAAGGGATATTTCACTGAATGATTGGCTTGAGGCAATATACCAAGCGGTACCAGATTATACTATAAAATATAACAAGGAATTTGTCACCGAGGATGGAATCGTTGTTTACAGAATAGAGATGTGTGATAAAAAAGATAAGCCTTACCCTAAGGAAAAAATTCAAAATATAAAAAGAGCTTTAATGAAGGCACACATCTCAAGAAGAATGGAAAGGGTCAGATGGATGGAATTAATGGGAGGATTTGAACACTATATGAGGGCTATTATACCTTTACTAGTAAAGGAATATTCAATGTCCAGAAAACCACAGGTCTATATTAGCATAGCCCAGATGACAAACTTCCTGGCAAACTTTAAGATTCTTATTGTTACCGGTGTTCAATCTTCAGAAAAAACGGGTTATAGCTACAGCATTACCGAAGCATTAGAACAAGCATCTGGCATAAGCATCATTTCCGCGAAATCACCTAAAAAATATGGCGATGTGGAGGTCGATATTATCGATATTGGTGCAGACCTTGATATATTTATCAACGTTGGGGATATTTACAGTACAGTAAAGCAATGTATAGGTAAAGTCATTGGAGAATTCAGAGATTTCGACGAAGGCATGAGAAAACTTGAGGTTAGCAAGTTAACACGAGTGAAAGAGATGCTCAAAGCATATCCTGAAAATTTTGTAAGAGAATTCTACTATAGGCTTGACGATTTCTACCGCGTCGGAGCAGATGTTGAAGAAATTGTTGAACAGATTAAGCTCGGTATCAAAGGATTGGAAACATATGAAACTCAAGGGAAAAATTACGTAATCATAAAAAAGGATTTTTCATTAAAGTCGGGAGACCATAAAATACCCAGTTCTACGATTTTGGTACTCGTTTATCCATTGAAATTAAAACTCCTTTCGCAAGCTCTTGAGCTCCTTCGCGATTATGAGGTAACCCTGAGTAAGATTGAAAGGAGAGATGTTACCGTAGTCGTCTTGAGAATGCAACAAAATAATAAACCTATTCCCTCACTGGCTATAGAAAAAATAAAAAACTTTTTTGATACAATCCCACCTTCAAGTTAGAAAAAAATAAAAAGAAAAAGGAGAAAAAGGTGGAAAAAGAAAGAATATTACGGGAAGACTTGATAGAGAAGAGACCCCCTCTATACGTTTATAAAGCAAAATTGGGAGAAATAGAAGTTACACTTAGCGAAATAATTCCCTTTATCACTACTGAAAGAGTAGCAATTCTTGACTTTATCGAGATAATAAAAAACTTCTCGAAAATGGAATGTAAAGATGTCGCAAAGATCATTGATGTTAAAAAGAAAGGTATCCGCATACTGATTCTCGAAGAACTGATAGAGGGTAAAAATCTTGAATCCTTAAGGAATAGAAATATATCTATTGAACCGGACGATGCAATACTTCTGATTTACAGTATAACTAAAGCGTTTCAAAAATTTCATGCAAATGATATCTATGGTTTGGGGATTGAACCCAAGAATATAATTGTACATGGTCTGAAAAATATAACTATCCTTCATCCTCTATTTCCAATAGCAGAAAAATACTTCAGAAAAACAGAAAAACCCCAAATACTAAATCCACGGTACATTTCACCAGAACAGATTAAAAAGAACACCTTTAATGAGAAGTGTGACCTTTTTAATATTGGTATTTTACTTTTTGAAATACTTAATAATATCTATCCATTCAGTGGATTTTCATACCAATTGTTAGATTTCAGAAAACGGGTACCATACTGTCTCAGATATATAACAGAAAGACTACTCAATATCAACCCATCACAGCGATTCACTTCTTGCCATAATTTTCTCGAAGAGCTGAACATCTGTAGAAAAAACCTCAGGGAAGAAACTATAGCACTCGAAAAGGATATAATAGAAAAAGAAATAAGCGCAGAAAAAGAAGTCCATGAAAAGCATAAAGAAAAACTTAGAGGAACAAAGAGAGAAGAGATTAAATTAAAAAGAGTAACTAAGCTGAAAAGAGAACGAAGAGAACCTGTGAAGATTAAAAAACCCCCAAGAGTGAGGGCTATTCATAAAAAGAGACAAATTCCTCATCAAACGAAAATAATAATCACATCCATTTCAATTCTTCTTCTAATACTCCTTATTATCTTCATACCACGCTTAATCCGAATGGTAAACCCCAATAATATTGATACTATCACTGTGTATAGAAATATCGTAGAAGCAAAAGATAACACTGAGAAGATTCTGTGGAAGTTTAAAACAGGTTCAGATATTTCCTTTTCAAAGGCAATTGATATAGACAATGACAATAGAAAGGAAGTAATTCTCGGAACAGATTTTTTAATGACTGATGAAAATGGATTAAAAACTCCCGGTAGGGACAATGCAAAAATGTACATTCTCAACGAGAATGGGAAATGTATCTATAGAAAAGAAATTGGAATGCAGTCTATATACCCCGGAGGATCTTCCCAATGGAGCGTTTACGACATCCAACTTCTTGATATCGATAGAGATATGCATATCGACTTCATCTCATTTGCTATTACCGAAGACAACTCCGACTGTATTATCTTCACACGAACACACAAAGGTAGAATTTCAAACTTCTGGCATACAGGTAAAGTAAACATCCTACTACTTTCAAGCTCACAAGGTGATGAGTTAGAATTAATCTGCGGCGGAGTAAATATGAGAATAGGCGAAAAACCAGTAGTGTTCGCATTAAGTACTAATGAATACAACGATCAATCTCCTCCATGGGGGGGTAATTTAAGTAATAGAGTCAATGGTCTTTTATGGTATAAGTTTCTTCCGGGCGGTGGAACGATTTTAAGAATAGAAGAAAAAGATTCAATCAGTTTCATTGTCGAAACAGAAAAAGGTATTAAAAAATCTTATGTAAGAGAAGGAATTGAAATCGTAAAAACCGACACTACAGAAGAGATGCTTAAAGAGAGAGAGGAAAAATATCTCAGTTGTTTCAATGAATTTGAAAAAGGAATGGAGTATGAGAGAGAAAACAATTTTGAATCTGCAATTGCCTCTCTTAATAATATAATAAATAAAAATATTGAAGATGACGCTTTTAATGCTGCGCTTTACTATCTTAAAGGTAGACTGCTATACAGAGAAAAAAAATGGAAATTATCTACTTCTGCTTTTTATAATGCAAAAAAACAGGATCCACTTTTCTATGAAGCATTCAATATGCTCGGTGACGTCTATTCTGAAAGGGTGCAGTTTGATAATGCTACTTCTTCCTTCAAAAAGGCATATAATCTTTCAGGTAAAGTAACATATTACTATAAAATGGTAGATTCTTATACCGCTCAGGGAAAATATAAAACAGCAAGGAATCTCCTTCGGAAGGTTGAGAAGAAGGTAACAGATAGAAATCTTTTTCTATTTGAGATAGCAAAAGTCGCACGAGAAGATGGAGATTTCAGAACCGCTGTTATTGCGTTTGAAAAATTGATTGAAATTAATCCCAAAAACCTTATTTCATACATTTTACTTGCTGATACCTACGCAGAGTTGAATGAGAACATCGAAAAATCCGACTCCCTCTTCGATCTCACCATTAAGAAAGATTCATCTCTATATTTCGAAAACATTGAAACCGATGCCTGGATTTTGTATAGAAAGAGTCGCTTTGACGAGGCATTTCAATTGATAAATAAAGCTGTTGAACGAGAGGAAGGCAGAAAAGAAACTTCCGTTATTGCGCGAAGAAAATTACCCAGGATATACTACAGAAAAGCTATCATTGCCCAACCCATCGGGAAGAAAGAGGAAAAAGAAGAGGCAATATCTCACCTTCGTTCTTCAAAATTCTGTAAGGGATACATAAAAAGACAGCTTAATTATCTGCTCGGCAGCCCAGAGTAGACAGAAAGTAGGAAAAAACATTAAATGGTTTACACTTCATGGCAAACGGAGTAAAAAAATGATATTTACACTCACGCTCAATCCTGCTCTTGATAGAACATTGATTGTTGAAAATCTAAAATTCGAGGACGCAAACAGGGTTAAACAAGAATTAAGGTATGCAGGTGGTAAAGGAATAGATGTATCGAGGGTAATTAACGAATTAGGCGGTGATAGTGTAGCACTTGGTTTTGTCGGTGGATACGATGGAATGGAGCTTGAGGGAAGATTAATTAACGAAGGTATAAACTGTGACTTTGTAAAAATTGCTGAAGAAACAAGAATTAATGTCTTCATAAAAAACGAGAAGCATGGGCAGAGAACATCTCTCCATGCAAAAGGTCCTGAGGTTTCACCCTCAGAACTTTCAATACTCTACAATAAAATAAAGAACCTTCAACCTCCACCATCGTGGTTTGTTATGTGCGGCTCTTTACCTCTGGGACTCTCAAGCAACATCTATGCACAGCTTACCCGTCTTATGAAGCACAAAGCTGTGAAGGTTTTTCTCGATGCTGATGGAATCCCATTAAAAAAAGGGATAGAAGCAGTTCCTTTCGCCATAAAACCAAATATATTTGAATTGGAAAGACTCAGTGGCAAAAAGTTAAAAAGCAAAAAAGAAATTATTAGTTTTGGGAAAAAACTCATTTCAAAGGGAATCAAATATGTCCTCTTATCAAGGGCAGAAAAAGGGATTCTATTGCTCTCAGAAGATACTGTTCTGAAAGCCATGCCTCCGAAGGTAACGGTAAGAAGCACCATCGGTGCAGGCGATGCTTCTGTAGCAGGATTCATCTATGCTTATGAAAAAGATATGAAACTTCGTGACTGTCTAAAGATGGCAGTTGCTTGCGG
>JAGMEZ010000096.1 GCA_023127905.1 Caldifarciminota bacterium | reverse complement strand
CCTTCAACAATTTTTTCAATAATCTCTTCTGGTTTTCCTGAATCTTCTATTTGGGTTTTGTAAATGGATTTTTCTTTCTTTTGTATTTCCTTAGGAATACCTTCTCTGTTTATGGAAATCGGATTTGAAGCAGCAATTTGCATCGCAATATCTTTTGAAAGTTTCTTAAATTCATCTGTTTTTGCAACAAAGTCAGTTTCACAGTTTAGTTCAACAAGCACTCCGAGCCTTGCTCCCGGGTGAATGTAATATTGAATTATTCCTTCTTCTGTTTTTCTTAATAGTTTTGAGGCTGCTTTCGCGATTCCTAATTTTCTTAAATGTTCAATCGCATTATCGACGTCTCCTTTTGTCGTTTCAAGCGCCTGTTTACAGTCGAGGACACCTGCACCTGTTCTTCCACGTAATTCTTTTATTTTCTCAATAGGAATATTCATATTTCTTTCTCCTTCTTTTATTTTCCGGATTCCTTTTTTGGCTTTTCTTTATTTTTCACATCTTTTTGCTGAGATTTTACAGGTTTCTTATGTTTAAGTTTTACAATTTTTTTTCTTTTTTCAACATCTGTTTTTTTTCTGATTACTTTTTTTGTTGTTCTTTTTATTATTTTTGAAGGTTTTTGAACCTTTTTTGTTTCTGTTTCTTTCTTATGGATTATCTTTTTTCCTTCCTTTTTTTCTTCCTTTTTTTCTTTCTCAGCTTTTTCGGCTTTCTCTGATTCGGCTAGTAGTGTACCATCGATTACCGCCTGGCCAATAATTGATGTGATTAACTTTATTGATCTAATTGCATCATCATTTGCAGGGATTGGGAAATTTATTAAATCAGGATCTGTGTTTGTATCTACAATTGCAATTACTGGGATTCCAAGAATATTAGCTTCATGTACAGCAATATATTCTCTTTTTATGTCTATCACATACAAAATGTCTGGAAGAGATTTGATTGTTTTCACACCACCAAGGATTCTTTCCATCTTTTCCATTTTTCTTGTTAGTGAGAGCGCTTCTTTTTTTGGCAAAGTATCTAAAATTCCATCCTTTTTCTTATTGTCATATTCTATTAATTTATCAATTGTTTTTCTGATTGTTCTGAAATTTGTCAGCATCCCTCCTAACCATCGTTCGCAGATATAAAATGAACCACATTTTATTGATTCTTCCCTTACAATATCTTGAGATTGTCTTTTTGTTCCTATAAAAAGGATAGATTTGGAATTTCTGACATATTCGACAACTTCACTGTATGCTTTTTCAAGCATTTTAACTGTTTTTTGGAGATCAATTATGTAAATACCATTCTTTTCTCCAAAAATGAATTTCTTCATTTTTGGATTCCACCTACTCACCTTGTGTCCAAAATGAGCACCAGCTTCAAGTAAATCTTTCATTGTTACCAAAGGAAACCCCCTTAATGTTTTATCCTCCATTCTCCTCATTTCAGGGAAGAGCCCGGGTAGGGAACCTCTTCTGATCAGAGAATGTGTGTAATTTGATTTAACGTTTAGAGAATTGGAATCTCTTTCTTGCTTTTACTCTTCCATATTTTTTTCTTTCAACTTCTCTTGAATCCCTTGTCAAAAGCCCAGCTGATCTTAGTGTTCTTCTGAACTCCTCGTTACTTTTAAGCAATGCTCTTGCTATCCCGAGCATTAAAGCACTTGCCTGTCCACTCTTACCGCCACCTTTTACTTTTGCTATAACATCTATTTTACCAAGTGTATCAGTAACTGCAAAGGGTTTGACAACGAGTGTTTCGAGGTCGGGTCTATAGAAATACTTTTGTATGAATTGTCCGTTAACGATAATTTTACCTTTTCCTTCAAATATTCTAACTTTGGCTACTGCTTCCTTTCTTGAACCAGTTGCATAAAAAATATTTTTTTGCAAGCTTTCCCTCCCTACATTAGTTATTGAGTTATTGCTTTAAATTACATATCCAATGGCTTTGGATTTTGAGAATTATGAGGCTGTTTACTGTCTTTGTAGACCTTCAATCTTTTCAGCATTCTTGCTGCAAGCTTATTCTTTGGCAACATTCCTTTAACAGCTAATGTAATAACCCTTTCGGGATGTTTAACTAACATTTCTTTGGCAGTTATTTCCTTTAACCCACCTATGTAACCCGAGTACCTGTAGTACATTTTCTGTTCTTTCTTCTGTCCTGAGAGGAAAATATCTTTTGCGTTTATAACTACAATGAAGTCTCCATTGTCAACATGTGGGGTGTAAGATGGTTTATCTTTCCCAGATAACATTGTAGCGATTTTTGTCGCTAATCTTCCAAGAGTTTTTCCCTTTGCATCAACTAAATACCATTTTCTCTCTACATCCTCTTTTCTTAAAGAAAGAGTTTTCATTAATAACCTCCTACAAATACATCATTTTGTTAATCAGATACAGGCATATTTTCAAAGTACAAATGCTAATACTATCATATTTTACCTAATTTGTCAAGTATTTTGAAAATTTTAATTTTTATCATTGAATTACACCATACACAGGCAAATTGTAGTTATAATGTTAATATTAAATTAATGTGGACTTATGGGATACAAAAAAATACTATAAATGTATTTATTTATATCTTAATAAAATCATACTTTTTTAGTATATCAAGAAAACACTTCTTAATTCTATTAAGATTTTCTTCTGTGTTAGCTTCGAATCTAAGAACGAGAACAGGCTGTGTGTTTGAAGCACGCAGAAGGCCCCAGCCGTAAGGAAATGTAACTCTTACACCATCAATATCTAATATTTTATAATCCTTCTTGAAAATTTCTTTTACCTCATCCACAACAGCAAATTTTTCTGAATCTGGGCAATCAATCCTTATTTCAGGTGTAACGAAATATGATGGAACTTTATCAGCAAGTAGAGACATTGGTTTATTAGTGTTTGAAAGTATCTCAACTAAGCGTAATGAGGCAAAGATTGCATCATCAAAACCGTAATAGTTGTCGGCAAAGAACATATGTCCACTCATTTCGCCAGCAAGAGGTGCGTTTTCTTCTTTCATCTTTGCCTTTATAAGAGAGTGTCCTGTCTTCCACATAAGAGGAACCCCACCGTTTTCCTCGATATATTCAAGTAAACCATTTGAGCATTTAACCTCGCAGATAATTTTTGCTCCAGGATGTTTTTTTAAAACTTCAGTTGAAAAAATTGCAAGCAATTTATCTCCCCAAATTATCCTGCCTTTCTCATCGATAGCCCCGATTCTATCTCCATCACCATCAAACCCAATTCCAAGATCTGCCTTTGACTCTTTAACTCTCTGTATCAAATCATTAATGTATTCCGGAATAGTAGGATCAGCGAGGTGATTAGGAAATAAACCATCTGGTTCAGCAAAAAGTATTTCAAATTCAAACGGCAAGTTTTTGTATAACTTGTTTATTACTGGTCCAGTTATTCCGTTACCGCTGTCAAAAATTATTTTAAGTTTCCTCTTTCCTAGTGAAATTCTACTGAGAACATCTGTTATGTAATCATTTACTGAATTTTTTTCCTCGTAATTCCCCTGACCCTTTTTGAAATTTGATTTCTCAGCAATTTTTCTGATATGCTGAATATCTTTACCATATATAGTATTTCTTCCAACAAGCATTTTCAATCCATTGTATTCTTTTGGATTGTGACTTCCAGTTATCTCAACACCTCCGTTGAGTCCATATTTATGTACAGTAAAATATAGAACTGGTGTGGGAATTTCACCAAAATCTACAACATTAACACCAGTTGAAAGCAATCCATTCACAAAACTGGTTTTAATTCTTTCAGAACTGAGTCTTATATCCCGTCCAATCCCAATCAATTTTGCATTATCAGGGAGAAACGTTCCATATGACCTCCCCAGTTTTTCAGCGACCTCATTCGTCAAATCAATATCCGCAATGCCACGTATATCATATGTTCTAAAAATTTCTGTATTCATAGTTTTACCCCTAAAGAATTATTTCCATACTCACAGACTGTGAAGATCCGAGTGTATGGGTTATGAACCCATATTGAATTGCAATTTTCCAGAATTTAAAACCTGTACCAAAAGATAATTTACCTTGATTCCATCCAAAATCAACAAGAAAATTTTCTGTATAAGTGTATTCCAATCCAATATGTCTACTACCGTCATATCGCGTATTGTGATCAAATGACACCAAAAAGCTGGATTTTATCTTCTTGAATTCTTTCTTATAATTTACACCAAATCTGTAATTGGTAGGGATTATATCTTTCCTTTGTGAAACAGTGTTCCATAAAATCTGCGTTCCCATTGCATCCTGAAGATTAACCCCTAATGTTAGTTTACCGGGAATTTTCTTTGTTTTAAGGACAATTATTCCTCCAACATCAATTCCTATGCCTGTTCCACCTGTTTTATAAATTGTTTCATCAAAATACTTAAAATTTCCACCAACCGAAAAGTTAAGGTGCTTCAATCTTATAAGCTTTGAAAGGTTTATAATGTATACATTAGCCATTTCATTAAAATATCCCATTGGATTACCATCCCCCTGTAGAGATGGTGTTGTATCACGTTCTTCTGGGGTACCTTCTAATTCAGGGAAAAGTGGTATTTCATTAACGTTGTGCCGTACGACTGCGATGGAGAAGTAACTTTGAGCAACAATAGGTTTAATAAATGAGATATAATCGATAATTGACATTCCTGAAAAGTTTGAGTTATGGGTGAAATAGAGGCGCGAAGAGGAAACCTGTGATGTTCCAGCAGGATTCCAGAGGATTGAAGAGCCATCATCTGCGATTGAAACAAAACTACAACCGAGTGCTTTTGCTCTTGTCCCTACTCCAAGATCAAGAAAATCGAAAGAATAACTGCCACCCCAAATCGTAGAGATAGAAACAAAAAAGAAAAAAGTTAAACTACTAAATGCCAATTTTCTCATCATTTAAATACTATCTTAAGTTTATCATTCTGTCAAGCAATTATTAAATTTTCTTTCATCTGAATATCATATCTTTTTTGCTTGACAAATTTTCATATTCCAACTATAGTAAATTATACAGCATAAAATAAACATACAGCAACAGAAAACATTTCTGAAACAATCATAATTATAGAACGAAAGATGTAAGCTATTGTAATTTCTCGCTCTATTCGTAGCAGTTTAACTGTTTAACGTTAAAAACTGTAAACCTTAACGAAAAAAGAGTCGTGCAAATAGAAGCGTAAAAAAGCAGGAAGTAAAAATAGAATATCTGAAGACATAGATGAAACTTTATCTGAAAAATGGGATCTTAAAGTTTCCTACGAAAAGCCTTCAAGGATTATGTTAATCCTTTGGAGGCATTTACATTTACTCAAACGAGATACAAAAACGATATTTAAAAAACAGTACAACGTTAAACACATTGATCGATATATTGCTAAACCTATCCTATGTCTTATAACTTATGCATAAGTTTGTTTGTTCTATACAGTATCAGCGGTGTGTAAAGGAGGTATAAGATGTGCAATTAAATCTGGATGTTGGAATTTTCTTGACGAACTTCTCAATGAATCAGCTACAGAGTTCACTCCTCCATTATTTGATATAGATAAGGTTTACTGAACTTAAACTTAGAAACTTTCTTTATTTAAGGAGAAAATATGTTAATATTGCAAAATCTTGTACTAACATGCTATTTATATACATATCCTCTTCTCAACCCATTTCTTCCCAATGTGAAGGTTAACTATACAGACCATTTTACCCACAGGCCTTGCATTGGAGTTGCACCGAGTGAAATTATATATGTTGTTTATAATGTAGATATTGGGTGGGGTATCCCAGAATCCACCCATATTTACCTCAATAAATCATTTGATTGTGGGAGTTCGTTTGTTTATCCTGACAGGATGATAATAGAGGGAAACAAGTATAATGAGTGTCTTACCCTGAAGGTTGATAAGAACGAAAGTTTACATTTGGTCTATGAGCATTACCCCAATCTATCTTCTAAGGATAAACTTTACTATGCAAGTTCTACAGACAGCGGTCAAAGTTTTCCTTTGAGGACAAGAGTAGATGACAACTCATTCCCTGTAGGTATAGGGTTAGCAGATATTGCAGTGGATGACTCTGGATATATTTATGTAGTATGGAATGACAAAAGAGCTTATTACAGCCATATCTATTTTTCGAGGTCAACGGATAGTGGATTAACCTTTTCAGAGAATGTGCGTGTGGACACTGGAGTGATTCACGATGAAGGTTACCAGCCGAGCATAACACTTGATGATGAAGGTACAATATATCTTGTATGGGTACAGGAAAATTCGTTTGACGATGTACACTTCTGTAAGTCAACAGATATGGGTAATAGTTTTACTGAAAAGGTGGAAGTAGACCCTTTTTCTTTTCGTGTTGGTCATCCAGACATATCAGTTATTGGAAATGATACAATTCTTGTAACTTATGTGGGAACTTCAAGCGCAAATAATTTACTATACATTTCAAGGAGTATAGATGGAGGAACCACATTTACTAACACCGTTAGAGTGAACGATAGCATATATTCCTTCTGTAGAAGACCAAGTATATGTGTAACCCAGGATAGGAAATTACATATAATTTGGGAAATGATATTTGATCCGCTACAGGAAATGAATGAGGACATATATTATGATTTTTCAACGGATGGTGGATTAACATTCAATACTGATATTATGGTGAACGATCATACTGAGGATAGTGTAAGACAACAGCCTACCCTGGATAAGGATACAGACGGTAACATCTATGTGGCATGGAATGATTGGAGAAATGGACCTGGTGATATCTATTTTGCAAGTACTATGGTATCAGGTGTTGCTGAACGGAAGAAAGGTATAGATACGTTGTCAATTTCTTCTCCATGTAAATTTTTTAAGAGCTCATCTAATCCTTCTTATCGAGAAATAACAGTAAAGTATCAGGTTCTCTATCCCTCATATATAAAACTTGAAATATTAGATCTAACAGGAAGGATAATAAGGACTCTTGTAGATGGAAAAAAGCAAGTTGGATATTACAACGCGGAGTGGAAAGGAGATGATTCATTAGGAAAAAGTACCTCTTCAGGTGTTTATTTCGTAAGACTGTCTTCTTGTGATTTTACATCTGTGAAGAAGATTATTTTTGTGAGATAAACTACAGAGAAAGAAGAGCAGAAGTTAGAATTTAAGAAAATTTGTTATTTTTGTTCTTTTTAGTTGATTTTCTAACAAATAAGTAATACGGGAGATAATAATAACATGAATGAATTATTAGAAATAAAAGGTGTAAAATGATAAAACAATATAGTAAATTGTTCCTTTCAGGGATAGTAATACCTTTTTTGTTAGTAACTTCGTGCAGGAAACCAACATCACCATATGTTCCGTCGCACGAAGTAATCTGGGAAAAAGTTTTTGGAGGAACAAATAGCGATTGGGGAAAATTCGCTCAAGAAACATCTGACGGTGGATATATAGTAGTAGGAAAAACATGGTCATATGGCTCGGAAGGTGATATATACCTTATAAAAACCAATCCAAGCGGTGATACGATTTGGACACGAACATATGGAGGTGGACGTGAAGATGTAGGTTATTCGGTAAGAGAAACAGTAGATGGCGGATACATCATTACAGGATATACCTACTCATTCGGAGCTGGAGATACCGATGTTTATCTCATTAGGACTAATATTAATGGAGACACAATTTGGACAAGAACATATGGAGGAGAGAGTACCGATAAGGGTAGAGAAGTCCTTAAGACATCGGATGGAGGTTATATTATTATTGGTGATACGAAATCATTCGGGTTAGGATTATATAGTGATGTTTATCTGATTAAGATAGATGACAATGGAGATATCGTCTGGGAGAAAGTATATGGTGGAAATGGAATTGATGTTGGATGGTCAATTGTACAATCTGTAAGTGGGGACTTTGTTATTGCAGGATATTCAAATTCATTTGGTAATGGTGACTTGGATGTTTACCTTATAAAAGTAAACGAAAATGGTGATACAGTGTGGACGAAAACCTATGGAAAAGATGATGCAGATTTTGGTTTCTCAATCCAGGAAACCTATAAGGGTGAATACATAATCTCTGGTGGAACATGTTCTACTACTGAAGGAGATATGAACTTCTATTTAATCAAGACTGACGAGAACGGTGATACTTTATGGACAAAATCATTTGGTGGAACGAATTATGATATTAGTTATTCAATCATAGAAACAGCTAGGAGAAGCTACATCCTTGCAGGAAACACTGAGTCATTTGGTGCAGGATACAATGATATTTATCTTATAGAGACTGATACAAATGGTAACGTTATGTGGGAAGAAACATATGGAGGGATGGGGGTTGACGTTTGTAATTCAATAGAAGAGGTTTCTGATGGAGGATATATATTAATAGGATCAACTGTATCATATGGTGCTGGAGTTTGGGATGTATATCTGATTAAGATCAGATAATAGAGAAAATTTCGTTAATAATTTTCTATTAATCCAATTTATTTCTTATCAAGCCTTCTTCTTTTCTTTCGTCGGGTCAGTTTCGTCAACAGAAATTCGGGGTCAGGTCCCATTAGAAATATGAAATTTCTAACGGGGTTTGCAACGAAGTGTTTGTGAACAGCGATAGCGTTTGGTAACAGCAAAGCATTTGTAAACAATTATCTGCATATAAATTAATTGACAATTTTATTTCGCAGTGCTATAATCCATAAAGGTCAGAAAAATGAAAATTTGCAAAGAAGTATTTCTTATAAGAACTTCATTGTTTTTCCTAATATCTATCTCATTCGCCCAAACTCCTGCCAAGCTATGGACAAGGAACAGTGAAGATCCTGAAAGTAATAGGTTTTTTCTAAAAAATTATCCTCCCATTTCTCAACTTCCTATCACTTCAGAAGTTAAAGATATTGAAGGGGACTTCTCTTCAATTCGCGACGAAGATACACTTATTCTTGATGATGGGACTGCATTTGACTGTCTAGGTTCCCATTATAATGCACAGAAATTTACTCCTGGTGTCTTATGCACATTAAAATCAATTATTTGGAAAACAACTATGGAGTACACAGAATGTTCTCTTTTTGTTTGGCCTGACTCATCTGGCGTCCCACAGTCTTCTTCAAATCTCATTCCGCCAATTTATTTTTTTAGTCCATTTCCTGATGACTGGCAAAGAATAGACTTCCCTATACCTATTGTCAATGATGAAGATTTTTGGATCGGTATCTATAGTCCGCTAGGAACTACTTTCTTTTATGATTATACACCGAATTACCACAGCAGATTTGCTTATTCGAATGACAAAATTGTGTGGTCGGTTTATAATTATCACAGATATGGAGAATTTCTGGTAAGAACGATTGGTACATTTACAGGTCCAAGACATGATGTTTCATGTATTGATTTATTTTCGAAGAGAGGCTTTTTTCTTCCCAATCCTGCTTTTGATACGGTAGGTGTTGTTGTTAAAAATTTTGGGAATGTGACAGAAAAAGATATTCCAGTTTACCTTAGAGTTATTGATTCACTCAATCTGTTAGTCTTTTTTGATGTTCAATATATTGATTCATTAAACCACAATGAAATTGATACTGTTTTTATCCCATGGAATTATAATGAGGATAATGATTATATAATTGAGGGTTATCCGTGGCTTTCAAATGATTGTATAAGAGATAATGATAGATTGGAAATTGAATCATACATAAGGACATTCCCCTGTGAATTGTATTATGATGATGTTGAATTCTCGATGGCGGGTATTCGTGAGGACAGTATTGCTAACAAGTTTTTCCCTCCTTATTATCCCTGTAAGATTGAGAGTATTAAATTCACTTTCGATGCATGGCAAACAGGGACAACATATACATATGGCATTGCAGCAGTGATTCTTGACGATGCTGGTGCAGGAGGATTTCCAGGAACGGAAATTGTAAAAGATTCTGTTTTGGGATTAACACCAGGTTTTTACTGGTGGTTTACTATGGATTTTTCCTATCATAACATAGTTTTTGATTCTGGAGCGTTTTTTGTAGAATGGACAAGAATTCCTGATTCAACAACACCTCC
>JAGMEZ010000095.1 GCA_023127905.1 Caldifarciminota bacterium | reverse complement strand
AACTGTTTTAGATTTTCAAGACTAAGGTTCGTTTCCTCTTTCATCTCCCTTCTTACAGCATCCTCTACCGTTTCACATTCATCAACAAAACCACCAGGGATTGCCCATCCAAAAGGAGGATTTTCCCTCTTGATGAGCACAACCTTATTGTCTATTCTAATTATGCAATCAACCGTTAAACGGATCATAGGGGTCAGGTCTTCACTTTTGACATAACTTTTCAGTCAACGCTTCTTCTGTTTTCTCTTTCATACCTAAAACCTTTTTATCATACTTAATTCTTTTTTCAAATCTCCTAAACGCTTGTGAAACAGCAGTATAATCAATATCGAACAATCCTCCAATCTCTTTCAATGGTAAACCAGTGAATCTCTTAAGCAAATACAGTGTTAATTGACGGTATACATTCCCTCTTCTTTTTCTAAAGATTTCTTTCTTCTCTACTTTGAATACTTCTACTATTTTGCTAATTATATCTTCTGCTTTATACGACTCTTCAAATTTTGTTACTTGAATCTCCCTATTTTTGCCAAAAGATTTTATTCTTTTTTCTATACCCTTTATAAAACTATCGCTCCCAAGAGCAATTCCTTTATATGCATTCTCTAAAGGATTTTTCATGTTCATATTTTCAAGAACGTAAACCTTATATTTTCTCTGTGCGCTACTTAAATCACTATCGAATCTATTTAAAATAAATGATTTATCAAGCCTCTCTATAATTGGTTTTCTTTCACCAATGTAGTCTAAGTAACTACTCCATTTATAATCTTCAGGATTCTTAACTATCCCTGCCTTGTGTGGATTTACATGAACATATACTGTTACTACTAAAGCATAATTATCTTCATCAACAAGGATTGACTTGTACCTACCTTGAAATACAACACCTACAATATCATGCTTTGCTTTGAACCAATTGGCATAAGAGGTGTTAAGGTTGTGCATCCCTTCCGAAATATTGGGAAGTGGTGTTTTTATAACAAGGTGATAATGATTATCCATAAGGCAATAGGCATAGCAGACAAATGAGAATTTTATAAATGTCTCATTCATCTTATCTAAAAATACATTTCTGTCTCTGTCAGAGTAAAATATGTTCTCTTTCCTATTACCTCTTGCAGTTATGTGATAAACTGCATTCTCAAATGATAATCTTAATGGTCTTGCCATAATTTTATGTCAAAAGTGAAGACCTGACC
>JAGMEZ010000094.1 GCA_023127905.1 Caldifarciminota bacterium | reverse complement strand
TTGATAAAATTAAAATAAAAAAGAAGCAACTCAGGGTAATTTAGAATTGCTTATTGTACAAGAAACTAAAACTAAGGAGATAAGATGAAATTCAAAAATCCTCCAAAAGGCTCTATAGGACTCTGTTTATCAGGTGGAGGTTTTCGCGCATCCCTATTCCACCTTGGAGTTCTCAGATATTTAGCTGAGGTTGGACAACTGAGAAATGTTGGGGTTATTTCCTCAGTTTCCGGAGGTTCAATCATAGCAGCATACCTTGCTACCAAATGGAATATACTTAAAAGTAATAATTTCTCTCTCAAATCATTCATGAAAGAAGTTTATAATCCATTTACCCACCTCATCATCACCGGAAATCTCCGCAATCACTGGGTTGCTCTCTTTTTACCAACTTTACCATTTCTTCTATACCCTCGCTTCACCTGGATTAAGATCTGGGTTTGGCTCTTTGACCGATGGTTTTATGGAAGAAAGAAATTGAAAATGCCAGAGCTACCTGCAGGATTAGAGCTTGTAATCAATACAACAGATCTACATTTTGCAAAGGCATATCGCTTCTCGCAAAAATTTCATGGTAGTGATGTTAAAGGTTATTCCGATTCTTATGGTAAGCAACCTGTTCGAGTATCAGAAGCTGTAACTGCTTCTGCAGCCCATCTACCATTTTACAGAAATATCGCTTGTAAGAGCGGTCACTGGTTTCTCGACGGAGGTGGATTCGATAATTGTGGCTTGGATTGGTTCCTGGATTGGGAGGACAAGAAAAAGAAAGGAAAACGTCCAGAGAACGCTGTTAAACCAAGTTTCCTGATCGTGAGTGAAGCCTCTGCAGAACTCACAGAATGGCGTTGGGGATGGCGACGTTTCATTCCACTGTATCGTATGAATCACGTGTTAAAGCAGTATCGGGCGATCCAATACGAGCAGACCAGACGAACAAGAAAAGACTGGTTTATTGATAGGATCAAAGACCACAAGAAAGATGAGGATGGAATCATCATCTCAATTGATGTAGTTGCAAGAGAATTGGAAGAGGCACAAAAAAGGTCTGATTTTGAGAAGCTTGTTTCCCACTCCCTCCCCAGGAAACTTGTAAAGAAAGTACAAAAAATCCGAACCGATCTAAACAACTTTCTTCAAGAGGAGGCAGATCTTCTATCCTACCATGGATACAGGTTAACCCATATCTATCTTACAACGTTTCACGGAAAAGAGAAAGTTGATAATAAAAGAATTATTAAAGATAAACCCTTGTGGAAACTCAGCTTAACAGAAATAGATATAAACCAATACTTATCTGCTTTAAGAGGATGCAGTAATCGCTTATTCGTTTGGAAGCGTCGCCTATGGTGCCTACTTTAGTCTTGATTTTTAAATAAGGGAGAAGTTCAGTTATCACAAACGCACAAAAATCCAGAAGGAGGTATTGGATGAGGTTTTTTAACAGAATACTTATCATTATAACACTCTCTATAATTTCGTGTACAGGAAACAGATATTTTACAACAAAAAAGAATGTTTCGGAAGAACGAATAAAACCACCAGTTGCAAAAATTGTACCCCATGAGACAGTAATGCACGGAGAAAAGCTTATAGACAATTATTCGTGGCTAAAAGATAAAACAAGAACTGATCCAGACGTTATTGATTATCTAAAAGCGGAAAATGAATACACTGAGAAAATGCTTAAACATACTGAAAAAGTACAAGAAGAACTATTTAACGAAATACTCAGCAGAATTAAAGAGACGGATTTAAATGTTCCTACCAAAATAGATAATTATTATTACTACTCAAGGAGAGAAAAAGGTAAACAGTACATGATTTTCTGTAGAAAAAAAGAAAGCCTTGATGCTGATGAAGAAATTATCCTCGATGTTAACGAGCTTGCAGAAGGTTATAGCTTTTTCCATGTTAGATCGACATTAATGAGTACTAACCATAGATACTTAGCTTATTTAGCAGATACTACAGGAGCTGAAAAGTTTGCGCTTTACATTAAGGATCTAAGAACAGGTGAACTCTTAAATGATAAGGCATACCCTGTGAATAATATAGCCTGGGCAAATGATAATAGGACTCTTTTCTATACAATAATTAATGAAAAGAAACAAGCAGATAAATTGTATCGTCACACCTTAGGTACTGATATAAAAGATGATAAGTTAATGTATCAAGAAAACGATGGTGCTTTTTATGTTTACATATATAAAACAAGGAGTAAGGAATATTTAATAATGGGAACTGGAAACGTGATTACTTCTGAAAATAGATACTTAAAGGCTGCTAAACCTCTTGATGAATTTAAACTAATTCAATCACGCGAAAAAGGAGTAAGGTATCATATTGCTCATCATAGCGATAAATTTTTTATCAAAACTAATGCTAATGAAGCAAAAAATTACAAAATAATAGTAACCTCAGTAGATAATCCCTCAAAAGAAAATTGGAAAGAATTCATTGCACATAGAGATTCTGTTTTTATCACGGGTTACGATGTCTTCAAAGATTATATGGTAGTTTATGAACGTGAGAAAGGATTAGAAAAACCCAGAATAATAAATTTTAATACAAAAAAAACGCATTATGTTGAATTTCCTGAACCCGTCTATGGCATTTATTCTGAATCTAATCCAAATTTTGATACAGATCTACTCAGGTTTGCTTATACATCTTTGACTACCCCCTGGTCTATTTTTGATTACAATATGAAAACAAAAAAGAGAGAATTAAAAAAACAATATGAAGTTCTCGGTGGTTATGATGCTACTCAATATAAATCGGAGAGAATTTTTGCAAAAGCAAAAGATGGAA
>JAGMEZ010000093.1 GCA_023127905.1 Caldifarciminota bacterium | reverse complement strand
TCTATAAGGAAAGGGAATTAAATCAAAAAGAGGTACCGAAAAGGAGAGCTAAACAGAAAGGAAGAAGATTGGCAACAGTAAAATACTGACATTTTTAATTTGCAAAAAACCTGACATTTTCTATTTGCATTAACAATACTAAATATTTTTTCTTGACATTGTATCGGTGGTGTTATATATTATAAAAAAGTAATACCATTTTGTTATGAGTGATATAGTAAGATTTGGTGTATCTTTAAGTCGGAAACTTTTAGAGAATTTCGATAGAAATATCACGAGGAAAGGATATACCTCAAGGTCAGAAGCATTAAGAGACCTCATTAGAGAGCACCTTGTGGATTTTGAATGGAAAGAGGGTAAGAAAGAAACCGTGGGAACAATAACCCTTGTCTACAACCATAAAACAAGAGAACTTGGAGAAAAACTAACACATATACAACACCAGTACGTTAATTTGATAATTTCATCTACACATATTCATTTAGATAAGCATAACTGTTTAGAAGTTTTAATTTTGAAAGGGGCAGGAAAGAAAATAACAGCAATTGCGGACAAGCTGATAAGTACAAAGGGGGTAAAGCACGGAAAACTGACTATGACCACTACAGGAAAAGAACTTGCATAATATTTTTTTTACCCGTAGTGTTACTATTCTCATTTTTATGATACAGAAGGAGGAAAGATGTTGAAGAAGCTTTTATGTTTTATTTGGGTTTTCTTGGGTTTCGTTCAGAATGGAATGGGTGGAGAGGCAAAATCAGACACAATAAAGATCTACTATCTTGAAGGAATTGTAGTAACCGCGACTCGCATAGAAAGAGCTGTTAAAGATCTTTCTGCGACTGTAAGTATAGTTGGACGTGAAGAGATAGAGATGTCAAATGCCAATTCCTGTGCGGACATTTTAAATACGCTTCCAGGTGTTTTTGTTCAGAAAACAGGAGATTTTGGAAGAGCTGATGTTAACATCAGAGGATTAGGTCAAAGAGGAAGAAGGATGATGGTACTCACTGATGGAAGACCGGTGAAGATGGGACTCTTTGGTTGCACTGTTACCCATTCTCTTCCATTGAATAATGTAGAGCGGATCGAAGTGGTTAGGGGTCCTCTATCTGTACTATATGGTTCAGATGCTCTCGGGGGAGTGATAAATATAATAACAAGGAAACCTACAAAACCTATAGAGGCGAACTGTACCTTTTCTTACAGTACCCATAACACTTATATATACCAGATACAAGTAGGCGGATTGCAAGGTCCTTTTAATTTATATATTACAACAGATAAGAGGAAGGGTAACGGACATTTAGACAACTCTGCATATGACGGTAGTGACTATACTTTTCGAATAGGATATGAAATTATCAATAATGTAGAAGCTACTCTCAC
>JAGMEZ010000092.1 GCA_023127905.1 Caldifarciminota bacterium | reverse complement strand
CTCCATACTATTAGTTCCCCGTTTCGCCGATACTCCCATACTCCGATTCTCTGTTTCTCTCTGTTGGGGACAAGCCCCAACGCTACTTAAGTCCACGTTTTTATCTCATTTTAGGATTAAATCAAGAACTTTCAACGAAATTTCCTTTACATTCATATTGGTAAAAAATGAAGGACCGATGCACGACGGACATCCTGTTTTGCATGCACATGTTTTTATTTCATCTTGAGATCTGATAAAAGGTTCAGGATGGATAGAAAATAGTTCATATGCAAATCCCACACCACCAGGATAGTTCTCATATACAAATATCGTTGGCGTATACAATCCCCTTTTCATCTCATTGATTGCCTCAGTATCCCTCTTTCTTAATTCACCATGATACATCCATTGACCCTCCTTATCTCCCAGATGAACACCAATATCTTTCCGTGAACAGAGCAAATAGAGGGGTGCAATATTTCCAATTATGTATGAAATACCATAGAGAGCAAATATAATCGACTCTTCTGTATACCCAAGGTTCTCAAGCTTCTCTTTATCAACACTAACCCAATAACAGGTTGTATGCATTTCATCCTCAGGTAGATTTATATCACCAAATCCGATATTTTCAAACGTAGAGAGTTTTATCTTCTTGTACCCAACTACCCTTTTTGTCACACATACTTCTCCCCAGTTCGCTTTATTTTTCATTTCAAAACTATCAAGAACTTTTACTTTCGTATACTCAATTGCATCCGTGTAGTAATTTACAGTAACTTTTTTTACATATGCCTTCCTCTGATTAAAATCGAGTTCATCAACATGGTACTGAATTCCTTCATGAATATATATCGCCTTCTCATGGAGCAACATCGGTGCTGAAGAATAATCTATTTCTCCTATACTCCTCGGTTTTCCTGAAGTTCTATCAACAATTATAAAATTTTCACTCGGAATATTTCTTAACCCAAAAGTATCAGCAGGATAGGAATCCTCTGTCCAGTACCACTGTCCATTACTCTCATGCAAAACACCTTTTTCTTCAAGATATGATAGCAAATCTTCCAGTGGTTCAGCTCCAAAATGCTCTCCTTTTCTAAAAGGTAATTCAAACGCAGCACATTTTACATGAGCAAGAAGGATAAGTAAGTTATCAGGATTTATGAGTCCCCTCTCAGGCGATGCCCCAAATAGATAATGAGGATGGTTTATGAGAAATTGATCTAAGGGTTGTGAACTCGCAACAAGTACAGCAATTGAAGATTTCTCTTTTCTCCCTGCTCTCCCAGCTTGTTGCCAGGTACTTGCAATAGAACCTGGATATCCAGCAAGTATCGCACCATCAAGCGAACCAATATCTATCCCCAGTTCAAGGGCATTTGTGCTTACAACAACCTTTGCATCACCATTCCTCAAGGACTTCTCTATCTCCCTTCGTTCATTCGGTAGGTACCCACCCCTGTACCCTCTTATGCTTCCTACCATTTTTGGGTTCTTTTCAAATTTTTCCTTTAGACGTGACATGAGTATTTCAACATTTAGTCTGCTTCTTGCAAATAGAATTATCTGAATCCTGAGTTTCAACAATATTTCTGTTGCAAACTGCGCTTCAGTTATATAATTTCTCCTCAAACCAAGTTCCCTGTCAATAAGTGGTGGATTCCATAGCAAAAAGTATTTCCTTCCCTGTGGTGAACCACTCTTATTAATCAGTTCCACTTCTTCTCCAATAAGTTTTTCAGCAAGTTCAGCAGGATTTGAAATGGTTGCCGATGAGAGAACAAACTGCGGGTTTGAGCTATAATGTCTTGCTATTCTTCTCAACCTCCTTATAACGTTGGAAACGTGACTTCCAAAAACACCTCTATAATTATGCAATTCGTCTATTACGACAAATCGAAGATTAGAAAAGAGTCCATTCCACTTTGTGTGATGAGGTAGAATTGCTTTATGGAGCATGTCAGGATTTGTGAGGATAATCTTTGCCTTCTCCCGAACACTCTTCCTTATATCTTTTGGGGTATCTCCATCATACGTAAATGTTGCAATACCTTCCCTTGTTGTTTCAAGCAATCTTTCAAGACCTTCAAGCTGGTCATAGGATAACGCTTTCGTCGGAAAAAGGAACAATGCTCGTGCATTTTCATCTTTGAGGATTGTATTAATCACAGGGATATTGTAACAGAGCGTTTTACCAGAGGCAGTCGGCGTAACAACAACTACATTCTTCCCTTCTTTAAGCAATGAGTATGATTTCATCTGATGACTGTATAATTGATTAATTCCTGAGTCTCTCAATGCTTTAATAAGTTCCTCATGCAAATCGGAAGGGAAATCACAAAATTCTGGCTCTCTTTCTTTTATTATCTCAACATGAGAAATTCTTTTACTTATATGTTTGTCCTGTGATAAGGTTTTAATAAAATTATCTATCTCGCTATAATTCTTCATTTCTTTATTAGATTAAAAGTAAATTGAAGATAATCCCTTTTCATACTATGATTATATCAAGATATTTATCTTTCTGTCAAGATTTTTCTCAATTTAGGTTCAATGTCTCCTGCTGCCCCAACGCTACTTTTAATTACTATCAAAACAGGTGAGCCAGGATGGCTCACCTGTTAATTGATTTCGCAGGTTAAAGTCTACGACGGCTACAATTTTTATCCTTTTACCACAATATCAACAGGTTCTGCAAAAGTTTCCACCTCTGGCTCATAATATTTATATACCTTCGACGTTGGTGTCTTTGCCTTTATAGGGAACTTCGCCTTAACCCTGTAAGACAACTTAAGCGGTTTATTATAATCTATTCTCTCAACGTACAGTATTACCTGTCTTGCAGTGAGATTATATTTTTTTATTTTCTTCCCAACAAGTTCTTGCAGATCAGCTGATTCGACAGAGAATCCTGGTGGAATCCCGAGATCAATTATAACCATATTTGCTGATTCGGGAATGTTATTTCTAACTACTACATAGCAGGTTACTATATCATCGGAGGACAGGGTTGTTTTATCATACTTAACATCTATTGAAAGGATATCTCTTTTCTTTTCAGGTTTTAGCATCTTCCAGGGTAAATAGTATCTTGAAGCAATCTCATACATCGGAGTTCCCTTACCCTTAATGGAAATCGTTACATCATTGTTTCCTTCTTTTGTCTCCTTTGCAAGATCAACAAGAAACATCAGATCTGCATTATCCCTATTAAGTTTTATCTCTTCTTTTGATTTCCCGTTAATATAGATACTGACCGTTGCATTAACATTCTCTGTACTACCTTTAAGGGAAGCCAGCAAACATTTCAGAGAGAGGAAAGTTGCCTGTGTAGAACCCCAGGTTCCGCCCGGATATTTTGATTTTACAAGGTAGTTTATCGCCTTGTTAGTAATATTGGGGTGTCGGTTATATTTTATCAGTGCATATGTTGCAAGTGCTGTTGCTTCGATATCCGCCCCTTTTCCCTTTGCATAGGTAAAAGTTGGTATTCCGGATTCCCAGTAAACAACATCCTTCTCATCTACTTTTTTGTTAACAAGTTTTTTAATTATTCTTTCAGTAGTTTTTCCTTCTGGGTCATAAGAGACAAAAGCATTTGCACATATTGCCAGAATATATGCATCCTCTTCTTTACTCAAGTTGTTTGCAACATATTCTGCTGCCTTCTTTAATTCTTTCCCCTTGTATCCTGTTTCTGCGAGCGACCATAGAATGTAGGCAGTCGGGAGTGTTCTGTTTTTGATAATCCTGTGCCAGGTCTCCATATGACAGTAACTCTCATCAGGTGACCAGGAGCCATCCTTGTTCTGCTCACTAATAAGCCATCTCTGTGTTCTTGTTACAATATTGGGATCTGTCTCAAACACCTTCGACATATCGTAAAATTCCATAAGTCCATATGCTGTAAGTAGCCTATTCGCTGGAGCATTCCCGAACCATTCAAACCCTCCACCCTTGACCTCATACGAAAGCAATCTCTGATACCCAACATTGATATACTGCTCCGCCTTCATCTCTATTTCAGGTGTAATCTTTTTCATTTCACGCATGTAGTCAAGCACAAGTATATTTGGATAGGTCACAGAAGAGGTTTGCTCAAAGCATCCAAAAGGCATTCCGAGCATTGATTCCATACCTTCAACAACCTGGCTTACCATCCCCGGAAAAATTCTTATAAAGATTTTACCTGAGCCATCTATGGATGTTTCAGGAATATATACTGTCTTTGTTATCTTACCGTCCAACCTGTCACTTACGATACTTTCGAATTTTTTTCCATCAGGCACTATCTCTATTTCCCTTCTAATTGCATCACTCATCTCACTGCCAATCGCTTTCATAGTTAAACTATATCTGCCGATATCTTTAGCCCTTAATCTGAAATAAACGACAGAAACCTCATTCTCTTTTAGGTTCACGCTCTTTTCTGCATCATCAAGGAGTTCATACCAGTCTTCCTTCTGGAGAGTTAGTGTTATTTTCTGCGAGCCTTTAATATAATTATAGAGCGCTACGGGAACCGAAACAATATCATTCTGTGTCAGTGATACAGGAAGATCAATATCTATAAAGAAATCCTGGAAAACCTTTATTCCCTTTGTTGTACTCCCGAGTTGTCCGAGTATCGATGATGCCGTGGTTGTTACCCTCCATTCTGTTATAGAATCAGGCCATTTCAGCGGAAGCACTGCTACACCCTTTTTGTCCGTAATGAGTGCAGGCTCAAAGATGAAGGTTTCAGGAAAATATTCTCTAATCCTTGGCTCTTTCTTTCCTGATTTTTCTATAGAAACAGTTGATCCAGCAAGGACATCTCCATTTGCAGGGACAGGAGCGGCTTTTGCATTTTTAGCGAAGACTCCCTTTCTTCCAGCAGCACCTTCTTCTGCTTCCGGTAAGAAATCAGCCTTCTGCCCAAATCCCCACCCCCTCCTATAATACTGGGTGTTGATGTCATCAGCAGTACCCTTTTTCTTATCGGGACCGTAACTTAATAGTCCAAACCAGGAAAGGTCATCTTCTGTTGTTACCGCTTCATAGGACATTCCCCATGGATCAAGAATATCCTTCTTAACAAGATAATTCCTCTTAATAAGTTCTGACAGCCCCTCCTCAACCGTTGGATACCGTTTCTCCTTTTCATAAAATTTATAAACAACATTCTGGATTCTATAGAGATCATTCCACACCCTCGATGAATACTGGCTATATATAGTCTTGTCTAACTCACGAGTATTATCCTCTTCAACATTAAACGGTGATAGATCGGAAACAGAAGCAAACAACACCTTTGCAGCTTTTTCCTTCCTCTTTTCCATTTCCCTTTTCGGTTCAACCTTTACAATTTCCCTTGGAGAAAGATAATGAATTTCGTATTTTGGTTCCATTAACTCTTTCTCAAGAGTGAAATAAACCTTTTCAAGACCAGGTTGCATTTCCGTCAATGCAAAAACACTCTCATCGACTATGCTTATCCCGAGTGCTGAGATAACAGGATGCCCCTTCTTATTCCTTACAGAGAATTTGAGCCTCCCATCTTCTCCTGGTTTGTATATCTTCTTATCAGGGGTAATAACAATAGAAAGGTCATTTGCAGGATTAACATATATAACCTTAGTATCCCTCATTATCTCCTCTCTTGCGGCAACTGTATATGAATGAATCCAGATGCTCCCGCTCACATCTGAAGTTAACGGAATGGATATTTTACCTACACCTCTTTTTATATTCACTGTTTTTGTAAGGACTGTCTGCTTGTCCTTAATAATATCAAGGTAAATAACTCCCTTCTTCTTAGATGAAAAAATAGTGAGATTCAAAACATTTCCAACCTTATATATTCCTTTATCTGTTCGGAGAAGAATATGTGGAAGACTTGAATTGTAAGAAAAATAGACATTTGCAACACCGCTGTTTCCTTTTTCATCAACTGCCTGAACATCAAAACCCATCCCATTTTTTTCACTCGGCGTTACTAAAAATTCACTAATTCCCGAATTATCTGTTTTTCCTTTAAGGATCAGCTTATCGCTTTTAATGGTAACACCGGCTTTTGCAGGCGTACCGTCAGGATATGTTACCATAACATAAAGAATATTTTCAATTCCGGGAACAAGAGAACCACTTTCTGGTATAAGGACAATGGATAGATCACTTTTCGCGATAACCCTTTTGCTCGTCAACTTTTCTCTATGCTCCGCTTTATCCGTAACCTCAATATCTATTTTTATGAATGCCTTTCCCTGCTCTAATGGAGTTCCTACGAAATGTGACGGTAATTTTACATCAAAGTGGTAATTTCCATTACTATCTGTTTCACCCTTAATCTCCTGAAATGCTTCAAATCCAACATCAAATTTGCTTAAGGTAATTACCACTTTCCCACCATCAACGGGTTTTCCAAAGAAATAGTTAACATTCATATCTCCTTTCAATGTTTCAGAGGGGAGGTAATAATCTCTATCGGTTTTAAGGATAATCTTAAATTTTGGAAGGACATAACGTTTGACATTCACTGTCTTTTCCACATTTGAATTCTCTATTTCTGCCCTTATTCTATAATCTCCCATATTTATTTCATCGGCAAGTTGAAAATCACACGAAACAATGCCAAATTTATCTGATTTCATGCTCTTTTTGAAAACCTTGTTTCCTTTTGAATCTTCCACACTCAGGGTGACAGGAACATTAGCAACAGCTTTAAGGGAAGGCTTTTGCAAAGTTAAAGTCCTTATATGAATAATCTGATTTGGTTGATATACGGGTTTATCCGTTACAAGATAGATAGTATAAACTTTCTTCATAGTAACAGTGTATTCTACTTTCTCTTTTCCTATCGATGTTTCAGCAAGAATCTCCATTCTTAAATTCTCATCCTCTACCTCAGGAATCGTAAATATAGCATCAATACTCCCATTTTTATTTGTTCGTCCTTTAAAAATTCTCTTCTCTGTTTTATCACCTTTAAGAGTAACTTTAACAAAAGCATTCCTAATAGGTTTTCTCTCCCTATAGTTTAATGTTATAATCCTAATTGATGCTTTGCTTCCAGAAAGTAAACTGTTCTGTCCAAGCACTATCAACTCAAGCTTATCCATTAATTGTGAAATAGCAAACATATGCGTTGTTTTTGATTTCTTGCTTTCAAAATTTACCCTTAACCTGTAAACAAAAAGTTCTTCACAAGATATGTCTGTTTTAAAGATAAATCTTGTTGTTATAGATCTTCTAAAAAAACGGATATCCTTCTTCTCTGAAAGAAGTACATTATCATTCACATCGATTATCTCAGCGGTTATTTCGCCGCTTAAGCTCGTCCACATCTTTTTACTAAAAGAGACATCTACAGTCAGTTTTCCCTTCTCAAACCTTGCTTTCGTCTTCTCTTCATTGAAAACAAGAAGGGGTTTATCTCCAAACCCGAAAAGAGAAAATGAAAGTATTGAAAAAAGAATTGTTATAAATATAAAACGTTTCATTCTTCCTCCTTTTTTATAAATTCTCTTTCAATCCCTGTTTCTTTATTATGATATACACAGATAATACAATTTTATTCCATCTATATATTTATATGGAATATTTTTTCATAAAGCAAGAGGAAAATTAGAATTACACGCTATTTTTTTTCCTTGACTTTGGTGATTGTAGGGTATATAAATGGTCTTAGTTTAAACGTTAAGTATGAAAGCAGCGCAAATAATTGTCTCTGGTCTTGTACAGGGAGTTGGATTTAGATACTTTGTTATAAGGAAGGCAAGGGCACTTGGTCTTAACGGTTTTGTAAAAAATACATACGAAGGTGATGTTGAAATTATCGTTGAGGGTGAACTGGGAATGATAAATCAACTTATCGAAGAAGTAAAGGTTGGTCCTATCTCAAGCGATGTGAGGGATATGAAAATTGATTGGAGCGAACCAACAGGTGAATTTAATGGTTTCGACGTTATATTTTAAAGATTTAAACGGGGCGTAGCGCAGTCCGGTAGCGCGCTTGGTTCGGGACCAAGAAGTCGGAGGTTCAAATCCTCTCGCCCCGACACTCATCAAAGATGCGAAAATTGAAGTATGAAAGGAGAAAAATGACAGGAGAAGAATTAAAAAAATATATAAGAAATGTGCCTGACTTTCCAAAGAAAGGAATTGTATTCAGGGATATTACAACACTTCTACTTGATGGTTATGCATTCCATTGTAGTATAAACCTCTTCCTTGAAGAATTAAAAGATAAACAATTTGATAAGATTGCAGCAATTGAATCAAGGGGGTTCATATTGGGTGGTGCACTTGCAAATAGACTCCAAAAGGGTCTAATCCTTATTAGAAAACAAGGAAAATTACCTGCTAAGACTATAAAAGAGGAATATAAACTTGAGTATGGAACGGATGCGGTTGAAATTCATGAAGATGCAATACAAAAAGACGATAAAGTAGTTATCATAGATGATCTGCTTGCAACAGGTGGCACAGCACTTTCTTCCTGCCGCCTTATTGAGAAATTAGGAGGAAAGATTGAATCTGTTTTGTTCCTCATCGAATTATCCTTCTTAAAAGGAAGAGAAAAATTACAAGGATATCCAATAAATTCATTTATCAATTATACATCAGAATAAACACAAACCTTTTCACTCACTTTTTTCTTGACTTTTTTATCTTTAATCTATAATATCAATATAATGAGACTAAGAAAGGAGAAAAAAATGCAAAAACCAACACAGCAAATCAATGTGGAAATCGGAGACAGTGAGGTAGAAGGAATTTACTCAAATTTTGCATTTATTACTCACTCGCCAGCAGAATTTATTATCGATTTTGCACGGATACTTCCAGGAATGAAAAAAGCAAAAGTAAATTCAAGAGTGATAATGACCCCTCAACATGCAAAAATGTTATTTTTGGCTCTCGAAAACAATATAAAAAAGTTTGAGGATAGATTTGGTGAAATAAAAAATGTTACTGAAACGGGAAAAGAAATTGGCTTTAAGAAACCAGAATAGAACCAGTGAGAAATATTTAAAAAAAACTTGACACACATATCATTTTCTGTTATAAATAGAAAGAATGATAGTTATGTTTTTATACACAACGATAATTGTTTTCTAAAAAGGGAAGAAAATGGCTAAATCCAAGATTCTTGTAGTTGATGATAATGCATACCTTGTCGATATTCTAAGTTTTAGTCTTGAAATGGAAAACTATGAAGTACTCAAAGCTTATGACGGAGAAGAAGCACTTAAAATAATTTTCGATACTCCACCTGATCTCATTCTTGCCGACATTATGATGCCCAAGATGGATGGTTTTGAATTATGTAAGAAGACAAAAGATAATTCCAAGACAAAGGATATACCATTTTTATTTCTCACAGCAAAAGGAAAACTGGATGATCAATTAAAGGGGTTTAGCCTTGGAGGAGATGATTATATTGTCAAACCATTTAACTTGAATGACCTATTAAAAAAGATAGCAAAAAGTATAGAACAATACAAGGAAAAGGGTTCTGAAGAAGCAGAAATTCCACAAGAGGGTAAAATAATTGAATTCCCAATATTAAAGATTCTCCAATTAATCAAATTAAATAAACAAACGGCAACAATAACTACAACTGTATCTAATGATGTTGGAAAAATCTATATAAAAGATGGGAAGATTGTCGGAGCAGAAACTTCAGTTAGTAAGGATAGATCAGCCATAGAGTTGATCTTTTCCTGGAAAGATGGTAATTTTAAGATTGAAAGAAGTATTCCTCAGAACCTTTCTGAAACAGAGATTTCATTAGAGTAGATTTGTATCTCTCTCCTGAATAAAATCTTCCATTAAACTTAACATTCTGCCTGCGATGATAAAACAATTTGGGAAAAAGAAAAATATCGAGAAAAATTCTCTTCAAATTAATACAACCCATATAGAACATCTGAATAATCTTATTCAGATGGAGAAAATGGATGAGAAAACACTTGCCAATTGGTTAAGAGAACTTGTAAATGAATTTGGCGGTGATGAAGGAGCAATCTTTCTCACAAATAGTGAAAACCTTATATGTAGTATTACTGCTGGAACTATTTCCCTTGTTGAAGGGAGAAAAATTTCTATGAAAACCGGTCTCGGAGGTTGGTTGTTACAAAGCAGGAAACCCGCATTTCTTCCTCAAGCAGATAAGGATATCCGGTTTGATATAAAGGATAATATCTTTGATCCTCCACCCATAAGTATCGTTGCTTCTCCTATTCTTTTCAGAGATGAAACCTATGGTATCATTCAGATAAATAGGAGAAAATCAGAGTATCCTTTTAATGAAAAAGATGCCGAAAACCTATTTGATATTTCAAAAATCTTTGGTTTCTTCCTCTTCTTCTCAGATGTAAAAAAGAAAGAAAAAGAAAAAGAAAAAATCAAAGTAGAAGATAAGTTAACTTTTTCAACTGTCACTCAATCAGTTCCAATAGGTTTTTTTATTATAAATAAGAACTCAAGAATACTTTTCGTTAATAATTTTGCATTAAATATTCTGGGATTAAAAATCGATGAAGCTATCGGGAAAGAATGTCGCAACATAATAATTTCAAATGATAAGAAAGTCGACAATTCATTGCTTGATGGACTTCTTTCAAAATTTCCCAAGAAGAACTACTTTCAAAGCCCCTTACATCTTCTGAGGAAAGATGGGCATGAAGTAACAGTTTCCTTTGGAGTTTCTCCCTTTAATTATGAAAAGAAAGAATTTGCAGTTATATACTTCACAAATCCTGCTGAATGGGAGATGGTTTATTCCAAGGAAGATGAATTCATCACAAGCGTGGCACATGAACTCAGAACACCTCTTTTTGCTATACTCGGAAGCCTCAGTATTTTGGATACAGAACTTGAAAGAATAGACAACCTGCCACCAACCATTAAGAGTTTTTTGAATATAGTACGGGAAGAAGGAGAAAAATTTACAAATATCCTAAATGCACTCCTTGATTTTGATGAGGTTAGTAAATGGAATATTGGACTAAAACGAGAACCTATTCTAATCCTTGATCTTGTAAAGAAAATCTCTGAAGATTTTGAGCAAAGATGTAAAGAAAATAATTTATTACTCGAGGTCGATTTCCCGTCTGAACCTATTCAAATATTTGGTGATAAACTTGCACTTCAATACTCTTTTTCTCACATTCTGGATAATGCTATCAAGTTCAATAAACCAGGAGGGAAAGTTTTTATCACAACTGAAGGTTTAGTATTGAGGGATTCAAACTGGAATTTTGAGATAATTATCAAGGATACTGGTATTGGTATTTCAGAATCAGAACTCCCTTTCATCTTCGAAAAATTCTACAGGGTGGAAAAAAAGATTCACACAATAAGTGGCTTTGGATTAGGGTTAACAATTGTCAAGGATATTATTGAAATGCATG
>JAGMEZ010000091.1 GCA_023127905.1 Caldifarciminota bacterium | reverse complement strand
AGTAGGCAGAAAACAGTAAGGAGTAAGTAGTACGTAGTAGGTAGTAAAGCGAAAAAGGATAAAAGATAAGTATAGAAATGACGAAGGTCGAAATCCGAATGACGAACAAGACAGTAAACAGTATAGAGGAGGATAAGAAAAAAGGGTAAAAATGGCTAAAATACAAAAATATAGAGGATTTAAGGATTTGAAGGTTTATCAACTCGCTTATAAGTTGGCTATGGAAATTTTTGAAGAATCAAAGATGTTTCCAAGAGAAGAGAAATATTCTCTAACTGGCCAAATTAGACGATCTTCAAGGTCAGTACCAGCAAATATTGCCGAAGCATGGAAAAAGCGAAAATACAAGAAAGCCTTTGTTAGCAAATTGATTGATGCTTTTGGAGAAGCTGGTGAAATAGAAGTGTGGTTGGATATGTCTTTCGATGCAAAATATTTACTTAAAGACAGGCATAAGTACTATCTAGAAAAATATGAAGAAGTGAATAAGATGCTATACAGCATGATTGAGAACCCAGATAAATTCTGTAGTAAATAGTATTTCTGCCTACTGCTTACTTGTTACTCCTTACTGGAAGGGTGGAAGTAAGTGTAGAGGAAAATGGAACCAAAATTCTTAACATTATCAGATAAAAAGTTTAAAGAAAAGATAGGGGATGGGTATCGGCTGCTTCTGGATTGCACGCTCTGCCCTCGTGGATGCAAAATTAACAGGATAAAAGGTGAGATTGGATTTTGTAAAAGCGATTGGCGATTAAAAATCGCCAGTTATAACCTTCATTTCGGGGAGGAACCTCCACTTTCAGGTTTCAGTGGTTCAGGAACAATATTTTTCTCAAACTGCAATCTCCAATGCAAATACTGTCAAAATTATTCAATTAGTCAACTCGGAGTTGGCGAATATTACACTGTTGATCAACTCGCAGGAATGATGATGAAACTTCAAAAACGGGATGCACATAATATAAATTTTGTCACTCCTAACCATTTTGTACCGCAGATAATCAAAGCATTATATAAGGCTAAAAAATCAGGACTAAAAATTCCTATTGTTTACAATAGCAGTGGGTATGACAATACAAAGAGTTTAAATCTCCTTTCAGGTATTGTTGATATTTATTTAGTAGATATGAGATACAGTAATCCTGTTTATAGTGAACGGTACTCTGGTGCAAAAGACTATGTAAAGGTTAATAGAGCTGCACTTATTGAAATGCATAGACAGGTTGGCGATCTTATTCTTGAGGATGGTATTGGAAAGAGAGGGATAATTGTGCGTCACCTTGTAATGCCTGATGATGTATCGGGAACAGAGGATATTTTTAGGTTTCTAAGTAAGGAAATATCAAAAAAAACATACATTAGTTTAATGGATCAGTATTTTCCCTGTTTCAAAGTGTTAAAAGATCCTGTACTTTCAAGAAGGATAACAATAGAGGAATATAAAAAAGCAAAGTCCTTAATGGAGAAATACGTACTCGAAATGGGTTGGGTGCAGAACCACGATCGAACGCTCTAAACGAAAAATTTCTACTTTCATATTAGGTTTGAATTTCCACATTTATAAAATGGTGAATTTTTTTCTTGACATTTATATAATAATTTGATAAATATTAAAAAAAAATTGAAAGGAGGTGAAGTATACTTTTATTGATTTTTATTAATTATTGAAAGGAGTAGAAATGAAAGGAATATTAGCAGTAATGTTTTTATTATTATCTTGTGGTTTAGTTTTTGGACAGGGAGTGTCTATCGGTGCAAACCTTGGCGGAAGCTACAATATGTGGAACTATGATGTTGAAGGCTGGGACACCTATTCGGGTATTGGTTTTGGTGGCGGTCTTGTATTTAATGTAGATTTCATGCCGATGTTAGGTGTTGAGTTGGGTGTACTCTACTCAATGTACAATTATAGTACTACTGTGGAAATTGGTGGAATCAACATTGACCAAAGTATTTCAATGAACAATCTTGTCATACCCATGCTTCTTAAATACAAAATGCAAATGCCAGCTGTCTCACCTTACTTCGTGTTAGGTCCATCAATAATCAGAAATCTGAGCGGAACAATTGAAACATCTAATGGTACTTCTATATCAACGGATATTCCTGATGAACTCCTCGAGACCGATTTTTGTATTCAGGTCGGTGCAGGTGCAGATATTAGCATGACACCTGTAATGGGTATATCACCGTATGCCCGTTTCCAGTATAACTTAACTGCAGATGACCCTGATTCAGAAAACAATTCAGAGTCGATGTCCGACATTCTCTTCGGGGTAAACCTTATGTACAAGATTAAATAATTCAACCTGTAAGATAATGAAAAGGGCGAACTTTCTGTTCGCCCTTTTTTATTTTTTAAACGTTAAAACTCCAAAAAAACATGGGCGGACACACGGGGTCCGCCCCTACAAACAATTATTATTAGCTATCTGTTTTTCTGTCCTCTGCCATCTGTTTAGTACCTACTCCTCACTCTTTACTGTGTTTTCGCCGTACTTCTCATCAAATTTTTTTATCATTTCTTTTGGTTTTATTCTGTTTCTCTTAAACTCTAGCTCATCAGGTGGAACTCCGAGTGCAAGTCCTAATACTTGGGTGTAGTAGAGAACAGGTAAATTATATTCTGTCTCAGCTATCTTCTCAACAGATTTCTGGTTTGCATCATACATTACGCTACAGAAAGGACAGATAGAAATCATTGCATCAGCTTTCTCTTTTTTAAGGTCATCGAGTTTGGTCTGAGCCATTTTTAAAGCAACATCTTCTGTTACACCAAGAATCCCGCCTCCACAACAATCGGTTTTCGTGCTATAATTAAATTCAGGAGCACCTGTTGCTTCTATAAGTTTATCAAGTGATGTTGGAAACTCAGGATCTTCAAATTTACCATAAACAATAGATGGTTTGAAATAGTGACAACCATAGTGTGCTGCTAATTTAAAATCGTCCAGTGGAAATTTTACTGCTTTTTTTATGTTTTCAACGCCAACATCTTCATATAATATTCTTGCAAGATGTTTGATTTCTATTGTTCCCTTAAATTCTCTTCCAATCTTAGATAATTCTTTATTGACCCTCTTTTTCAGTTCTTCGTTATGTTTTAATTCATGGTTTGCTTCAGCAAGTGTAACTACACATCCATTGCATAGTGTGCATATATCTATACCTTTTTCTTCGGCTACAGCAATGTTTTTTGCTGCCATTACAATTGTTGTAAATGAATCAACTGATTTCACAGGAAATCCACAACAATCGAAATCCTGTAGGTCAACAAGTTCAATACCAAGTTTATCTGCTATTTTTCTTGTTGAAACTTCATAATTCATGGCTCTTGCGGGAATAGTGCAACCCAAGAAAAAAGCATACTTCATTTCTCCTCCTCTGGCTTTGCTATGTATTTATCGACACCGGTACTCTTATATATTGTTTGAATGTCCTTTCCTTCAGATTTAAGTGTAGGTAATCCCATTTTCTCTCTTTTCTTATTTGCGAAATCATCTATCTCATATAATCTTCCAAATTTACCGATTTCTGAAGCCTGAGCAACGTATCCAGGATGAATAATCCCTTCCTTAACAGCAAT
>JAGMEZ010000090.1 GCA_023127905.1 Caldifarciminota bacterium | reverse complement strand
ATGGAGATGCGAAAAGAACCTGTTTCTTAATAATTCACGAATCTTGTGTGAAGTTCCAAGAATAAAATATCTCCAAAAAAACCTGAAAAATGCCATGAAAAATGCGACAAGGAGAATAAGAAGTGCCCATTTATACAGTGAAATTCCTGTCATCTTCCCTGTATTTATGTCATCAACAACGTACTTAACAAATCTTGGGAGTATGAGTTGAAGCCAATTCACTATAATAAGTGCAATAAGCCCGAGCATAATTCTATTCTTATACTTTATAAAATACTCTTTCAATACAATAAAATGTTTCAAGAAAAGCTCCCTATATTCTTATCAAGATAAATATGCAGGATAAAATTTAAATTAGAATGATAAAAAAACCGTATTCCCGAACACCAAACCTATCAATGGTTATTCGAATTTCTGGTTTCGTCATTCACCTTGTTACTCTCAATTATTTTGGAATTCTTTCAGACTCTACTGCACCCTTTAGAAAAACAATCCGCTGCTTTGCTTCATTTGCAAAATCAGTATCAGGATATTCACTTTCTATTGCAGAATAAACCTCTATTGCCTCTGGATAACGATTCATAAATTCAAGACAGCGTGCCTTTGAATGAAAGGCATCAATTCTTGCAGGAGAATTCTCATAGTTACTAATTACATTATTATAGCTTTCAATTGCAGCATCAAATGAACCCTTCTGTTCATAGACAGATGCGATTCCCATCTCTGATGCACTTGCCCAGTTTGGATTCTTCTTTAACAACTTTAATGCCTTTTCATAGAATTCAAGAGCATTATCCATATCACCAACAAAATAATAACAGTTTGCAAGAAATAGAGTAGAAATCTTACCAGCTCTTGTACCACCATGTAATTGAATTATTTCCTGGTAACCTCCCACAGCATCTTTAAAATTTCCATTCTCGAAAAGTGCATCCGCATAGAGCTTCTTTATACGTGCTGTTTCTTCCGCATTTCTTCTGTTTGAAAAATAGACTCTCACTGCAATCGAAACCCCAAGAAGAATAATAATCGTTAAGATAATCCTTGCTGTATTTGCTCTGAAAAAGGTTATAAAATTTTTCGTTGCTTCAAGAAACTTATCTTCCTTTAATTCATGTCTCGTCATCCTTTTTTTCTTTATACTCTTAGCCATCAAACCTCCTTATATTGCTACGGATGAATCCCGTTAGATAAGCATCAATCTAACGGGGTGAGTACAGAGCATACAAAGAGCACTTAGGATTTTGTGCCTTTGCTAAATGCAATATGCTATAAGCTGTCGGCGAAGCCGATACTGGCGCCCCTGGGGCGACTCGAACGCTCGACTCCCGGTTTAGGAAACCGGTGCTCTATCCTCTGAGCTACAGGGGCATCCAAACTATTTGTAAACTATCACAAAATCTTAGTTATGTCAATAGGATTTTAGCGAACAGAATATGGGAAATTCTTAGAATAATTTCTTGACAGAGTATAATTTTTCCCTTATATTCTTTGAATAAAAATAATAATGTGTACAACAATGTTACCGTCCATATTAATAGAATAACATTTAATGGGAAGATCCGGAAATTTAACCATTACGAAAACAAATTAAAAGAAAGGAGGTGCATGCTTTTATCTAACTACCTTAACAAAGAGGAGGAAAAAAAATGAGAGTTTTAGTTTTACTCACTGTTCTTTTTTTCTTAATCTGTTCTGGTGTACTTCACGGTACATATCCAGTTCAGAAAGTCGATGGTATGCTTACTGATGATGGTGCACAAAGTGAATATATTCCAGAAAGCCCTCCCCCAATAGATAGTCTCTGTCTTGTTTTTGCAGGCGTTGATTATGGTGGCAACTTTAATTCACCCCAGGCATATCCGCATGCAAAACACATCACCAATGTCTCGGTTGGTAGTTACAATTTCCCGGTTGTTACATGGGAAACAGGTTCTTCCTGGGGGCAACAATCCCTTTTTTCTTACTGGGATGATATGTTTAAATTCTGGAGTTATCCTGACAGTTTCACTACAAATGGGGGGACGGATACAGGTCGACCAGCAATGGTTGTTGACAGCAAAGGTAACCTTCATTTTTGCTGGCATCAGCTTGGCATGCCCGATGGCTATGAAGTTTTTTATTCACGGGCAATCCTTGATACATCTGCCGGCGTAGTCATGTACAACATTGATAGACCTGCTACTATGCTCTCGGTAACAAATGGACAGGAGGAGACATTTCCGTCTTTGCAGATCTTCGGAGATACTCTTATAATGGTTGTAAGCGTTCGAAGAATAGGTTCTGATAGAAATGCAATTGCTTACAATTACTCAACAGATGGCGGGAATACGTGGGCTGGAGAAGCTTTAGCCTATGATCATGGTGGAACTATGTCTGGTTCCTGGATAGAATGCACCATTGGAGTTGATCCAAATGATGGTGATATGTGGACAGCATTTAACTTTGACATATCAGGCGATGGTTCAATGGATATCGTTGCACTTCACTGGGATGCTGCAACCAACATCTGGACAACAGAAACTGCTCAAACTGCTCCAACTACACATCCTTATGCCTGCCCAGCTATTGTTGTAGATTACAATAGTATCCCTCATATAATCTTCCAGGAAAACCTGTCAAATACAGGAGGTACGGGTGGTCTTTCTGGTTGGAATGGCTGCGGTCCTGCTGGGACACTCTATTATACACATAGATCAGGTGGCACCTGGCATACTCCAGTTAAAATTGATAATATGGTATCCTGCATACAGCGTAATTACTGTGCAGGTTATCCTTCTGCTGGCATAGCGATGATGGATGATGCAATCTATTTCTCGATAACTATGCCGGAGACTGCATCGGTTGATACAGGTGCAGCTTCACCCTTCAATGTCCATTATGCTGAGATTTCACCTTACACGGGAGCTGTTTCGTATGGTGGTAAGGTAAGTGACCTTCCCTGGACTAATGATACGACAAATGCTATTTATGGTCACACTCCATACAATGTTCCTGCTGATGGTCCTGGCATTACCTGGTGTCAGATGGTCAATGCAGCGCCGCCTTCAGATGTTTACTATTGCCATAAGGACACTCTGGTTGCGGCGGTTGAGGAGAGGGGTGATGTTTCCAGTCCTGTGCCTTCTATGTTATACCAGAACTATCCGAATCCAGCTTATGGGAAGACGATGATTCGCTTTACGGTCCCCAATAATACAGATATATCGCTTGACATTTACGACATTTCTGGTAGG
>JAGMEZ010000009.1 GCA_023127905.1 Caldifarciminota bacterium | reverse complement strand
AAAGTAAAAGGGAATGAGATTTTATTTCTAGAATTGTATTCCCGAAATACCAAAAACTTATAGTAAATTTCCTAAACAACAGGCGAGTTATCCTATCTCACAATAGAGTAATACGAGGCTGGAAGCCTCACCTGTTTTGTTTCTATGAGAATTAATTTTTCATCTCTTTAAGCCGGTTTAATGCCTCTTCATATCTTTCACTTCCTTTAGCCCATTCAACAAGTTTTTTACACGGGAACTCCTCACATTCAGAACAGGATTCCAATCCTTTTTCATCTACACAGCATTGCAGTATCCAGCAGTCTACTGACCAGTGTTTTGCCCTATCACCCTTACAACCCTGACAGCATATATCCTCAAGTTTTACATCTGTGTTTCTCCCTTTCTTAAACCAGTCTACAATATTCTGTGCTTTTTCAGGATTGGTTGATGCTTCGAGAATATCACAACCACTGCAGATAATTCCACAAACACCAATAATATCATTTTTCTCTTCCATAATGACTTATTTTGAAATGACCTATAAGTCCCCTTTCCTAAAGGGGGATTTTAAATTCAAGCAGTAATTAATACCTTTTTCTCAACAAGTTCGTCATTCGGGCTTCGGACTTAGTCATTTTTGTTTATATTGTATTCCTTCATTTTTGACATCAGTGTGTTGCGATGTATACCCAGAATTTCTGCCGCCTTTGTTATGTTTCCGCCCTGCAAATTAAGCACGCTTTCTATATGTTTCTTCTCCATGGTCTTTAAAGCCAAATCACCCTCTTTTTCGTCTTCCATCTTCAGGGCAATAGGAAGGTCGTCGACATCTATAATATTATCCCTTGACATTACAATTGCCCTCTCAATTATACTCTCAAGTTCCCTAACATTTCCAGACCAGTTATAAGAGAAAAGATATCTCATAGCTTCATTTGAGATTCCTTCAATATTTTTTCCACTCACTTTCGAATACTTCTCAATAAAATGATTCACCAGAGGATCAATATCCTCTTTTCTTTCACGTAAAGGAGGTATATGAATTCCAACAACATTTAGCCGATAGAAAAGATCTTCTCTGAAACTACCATCTTCAATCTTTTTTTCAAGATCCTGATTAGTTGCACTAATAATTCTAACATCAACATTTGTCGATTTCTCCATGCCGAGGGGAACAATCTCACCAAATTGAAGAAACCTGAGGAGTTTTACCTGAATATTAAAGGGAATATCGCCAATCTCATCAAAAAAAGCAGTTCCACCGTCAGCAACGGTTAATTTTCCCTTTTTTGCCTTAACAGCTCCAGTAAAAGCCCCCCTCTCGTAGCCGAAAAGTTCAGATTCTAAAAGGTTCTCAGGAATAGCAGAGCAGTTGATAGGAACAAAAGATTTATCCTTTCTATCGCTTGCATTATGAATTGCCCTTGCAATCAACTCTTTCCCTGTTCCACTTTCACCGGTAATCAGCACAGATGTTTTTGATTGAGAAACTCGGGAAACAATACTCAAAATCTCCTTCATTTTCGGACTTTTTGTGATGATTCTTTCAAATGAATAGTGTAATTTTAGTTTTTCTTTGAGTTCAAGGTTTTCAATTAGAAGGAAACGGCTTTCTACCGCTCTTTTAAGAATGACTTTTAATTTCTCAATAACTATCGGTTTCGTAATATAATCGTATGCACCAAGTTTTAAAGCTGTTACAGCTGATGAAACAGAAGCATAAGCAGTTATAAGTATAAAGATAATGTTCGGGTCAAGCTTTTTCACCTTCTTTAGAAGCTCAATACCGTCCATTCCTTCCATCTTAAAATCAGAAATAACAATACCTATACTTCTATCCGAGCTAAAGGTCTCAAAAGCCTCTTTACCAGATGCAGCAGTTACTGTTTCGTAATCATCTTTAAGGGATGATGCAAGCAGTTCCCTCTGATTCTTTTCATCTTCAACTATCAGTACCTTAATCATATCATACATCGAGTTTCGTTACTACATTGCGCGAGACAAGTCTCGCTACTCCATTACGCGAGATTCGTGCTTTTACTCATATCCTACATCTTCCATCATACATCCTTTATCCTTTTAACTTGTTACTTGCAACTTGCTACTTGTAACTTGATAGTCCTCTGTTAGCTGTTAGCTGTTAGCTGTTAGCTGTTAGCTGTTAGCTGTTAGCTGTTATCTGTTATCTGTCTTCTGCTTATTAACTATTATTATAACCTCGTTTATTTCGTTTAGATCGTTATTATCGTTTAGTCCGTTGTCTTCCAACCAATCTAACCAATCAAACCAATTCAACTAATCAAATTTATCCCGTGATATTCG
>JAGMEZ010000089.1 GCA_023127905.1 Caldifarciminota bacterium | reverse complement strand
TGGTATGGCATCTTAAGGAAATCAAGCTGACCGGTAATCTCCAGCTGCTGCTTTAGAGTTTCTGCATTAACGCGGATACCCATCGATGTCAGCTCGTGACGACGCTTCGTCACCGGGTTCCACACAAGTATATCACCGTTAAGACCATTCATGGTCTTGCCATCCTCAGAGACTGTCTCCGTGACCCAGTCGTCGTAGTCCGCAGCTCTCATTTCATGCGGATAACCATCCTTTAGCACCCAGCCAATTCCAATGATGAAAACTGCAGGATATTCTTGCAATATCGCTGTCTCACGCTGCTTACGCGGTAAATCAGGAAATCTCTCAAGGATTTCTTCCGCATGCAGAAATGTAAGTTCATCAGGCAGGCTTGGGTACTTATCCGATTTAAGCTGTGGAAAGAGTTCTTGAGCGTGGATCTCAGCACCCTTAATGACCTTCCAGATCTTTTTTACTACATCTTTCAAGTAATCCAAATTACGCTGGTCTTTGGTTATCACCTTCTCCCAGTCCCACTGGTCAACATAGGAACTGTGATCGTGGTCAAGGAAGTAATCCTTGCGCACTGCCTTCATGTCGGTACACAAACCCTCTCCTACATCCATACCGAACTGCTTCAATGCAGGACGTTTCCACTTGGTTGCTGCTTGAACAACCTGAGCATCTATCGGGTTCTTGTCATAGTCATTCGAAATGTGGAACTGGATTGGAGTACGTGAGCCATCACGATCCAACATGTCGTTCACACCACTTTCAACATCAACGATCAGAGGAACCTGAACCATTATCAGATTAAGTTCCTTACACAGATTCTCCTCAATGTATTTTTTTACTTCGAATAAAGCCTTCATCGTTTCTTTTGGGGTGAGCAGAGAACTGTAGTCCTGCGGCAGGATTTTCTCCAGCTCGTTATAATCACCAATTCCAGGTCCAGCCAGGTCTGCTTTTTTATCCGCCATAATATGTACTCCTTTTGCTTATTCCTGTATTCACGTTACAGGTCTATGTGTTATTAGTGCTTTAAACCAAATTAATTTATATCATTGGGATTTTTGGTTACGTCATTTCCCTCTGCCTTCTCTTTCCTCAAGTAAATATTTCCATCTTCATCTATTCCTGGGGCATTTTCCTTGAAATCCTCTGTGGATAGTTCCATAATAAGTTTTGTTGTATATCTTTCTGGATCAACGTATGGAATACCTGGTCGTTTGATGTCTACAGGTATAATCTTACCTCTATCGAATGAACCATCTTCCTTCAATATTACCTTCAATATCAAGCTTTTTCCAGTTGCTCCTTTTAAACTAAACCTTCCATATGCAACGAAATTACCCAAACTGTATGCAATTAGTCTGTCGTTATAAATCTCCAATCCCCTTGGTACGTGTGGTCCGTGTCCCAAGATAAGATCCGCTCCGTTATCGATCGCCTTGTGGGCAAATTTCATTACATTCCCTCTCGGTTCTCCATAAAGATTTTCGAATCTATCTTTAGTATGGAGAGCCTTCGTACCCTCACCTCCTGCATGCATAGAAACAATAAGAATATCAAAACTGTCACTCAGTGAACGAATTGTAGAATAAGCACTACTCTCATTAAGTATGTTATATGAGCTGCCGTAGGTTGAAAATGCAATTAACCCAACTTTTAAGCCTTTAACATCTAACCGTGCAATATCGCCGATTGGTCCTGAGTGTTCGATATTTAGGCTATCGAGGACATTAATAGTTGTCTTAAGCCCTTTACTGCCAAAATCCCTTCCGTGGTTATTTGCAAGACTAACACAGTTAAAACCTGCATCCAGTAGATTCTTTGCAAATTTCGGGGGTGTTCTGAAGGCATAAGACCGCCCACTTCTTATATTCTTACTGGTGTATCCACCTTCACATAGAGGTCCTTCAAGGTTTCCGAAAACAACATCAGCCTTTAGATGTTCTTTAACGTCATCAAAAAGGTATTTCCCTGACGACTGAGGAAGTATCGGACCTGGAAAATCTGAGCCCATCATAATAT
>JAGMEZ010000088.1 GCA_023127905.1 Caldifarciminota bacterium | reverse complement strand
TTTGGATTTGAATTCTGTATTTAGTTTTTCAAGCGCTTCAATTGCCTTTTGACCGCCTATTTTACCAATAGCTTTTATAGCCTCTGACTCTCCTTTTTCAGCAAGAGGTATCAATGAATCTAATGCTTCCCTGCTTTTTATTTGACCTAATGCTTTTGCCGCTGCATAACGATGAAAATGATCTTTATGTTTTAACATCTTCATCAACGCAGGCACAGCTCTTTCATCTGTTATTTCTGCGAGAGTAATGGCAATGTAAGGCTTTACACTTTTTACCCCTAATGAAGGAACGGGTATTTCTTGCACCGACTCTAACATTTTGATAAAAGTTGGAACAACCCTTTTATCCTTTACTCCTTCAAATGCCCGTATGCAATAAAATTTAAGTTCAGGGTCTCCATTCTTTAATCCATCCATCAAGACATTAAACGCTCTTTTATCACCTATACGACCTAATGACCAGACTACATTTTTCCTACCTTCTCCTCTCCAGTATAACTCAATCATCGGCTCAACCGCTTTTTTATCTTTAATAGTTCCCAATGTTGTACAAGCTTGCCCCCTCAATTTGTCCGTACGATCCATCATCACTTTTATTAAAGCTTCAACAGCCACTGAATCTTTGAAACCATAAAAAGACTCCATGCAGAGGTACCTGAATTTTGAATCATTATTTTTATCCAAAAAGTTTTTTATCAATTCAGGATTAGCTCTCTCCTTAAAAATGGATACAATATCAAATAAAGGCATACTTTTGGTAGTTGCTACATCTCTATCATCTGTGGTCTCACATATTTTCTTTGCCCCCCAGAGCAGCGCCTTTATCAGGACACTCTGGCCACTTTTGATAGTAAAAAATAACGAGACAAATAAGAAAATCACTAATAAAAATACAAGAATTTTCTTACCTATTGCTCCCCCTGATTTCTCTATTTCTATGTTTGACAATTAAAAAATTTAAAGCGCCTGGTCTTTCTCGAAATAATCACTCTTGTTCGCACATCTGAGATTGCTTCGGTATTGGGGTCAGACCCCTTTCGTTCTAAAGGTGGTTCATATTTCAAAATAT
>JAGMEZ010000087.1 GCA_023127905.1 Caldifarciminota bacterium | reverse complement strand
GTTATTGATGGAGGCGCAAACTACAATCATACAGACCTTAATGACCATCTCTGGACAGGTGATGGTAACTATCCAAATGGTGGATACGATTGTGCTGATGATGATCTTGACCCTTATGATGTAGGTGATTATCATGGTAGTTTAGTTTCCGGCATTGTATGCGGTGATGGAACAAGTGGTGATACAACGGGTGTGGCACCTGACTGCTCGTTGATGATATTGCGAACGAATACAAATGCAGATATGCACGAAGCAGTAGATTTTGCTATTGCTGGGGGAAATGCTACTTATGGATATGGTGAATCTGCAGATGTTTTGCAGGCATCGGTTGGGTTTGAACGTGGACAGTTTGGTACAGACGCACAATACCAGAATATGAAGAATGAGTTCAGAGTTGATGCAATTGATGTACTGGCTGCGGGTATATGCTGGACATATGCAGCAGGAAATGGAAATTCAATAGGTGGTGGACACTACAGTGTTCCAGAGGACCTAACCATAGCAGCAGATAGCCCTCCACCATGGCTGCATCCTGACCAGTTCATCCAGGGTGGTGTAAGTTCTGTTATTGCTGTTGGAGCAACAAATAATTCCCGTTCCAGACGGACCTGGTCGAGTTATGGACCGACTGAATGGGATAATTCATCCTATAGTGACTATCTGTACAATGCAATGCTCAATCAACATGGGCTTCTCAAACCGGACATAATGGCACCTGGAGAGAACATTATATCAATTCACCATACAAATAATAGCGGTTATACCTCAGGATATTCAGGTACCTCTTTCTCTGCCCCACACCTCGCAGGTGCAATTGCTCTTATGCTCTCAAAAGATGGCAGCCTTACACCTGCACGAATAGACAGTATTGTTGAAAACACTGCACAGGCAGTAATATCAAATGATCCTCCAGGAAAAGACTCTCTTAATGGTTCAGGATTTCTTAATGTTGAAGCAGCCTGTCTTGGTATTGGAACGGCAAAGAAATGTACTCTAAAAGTAATTAATGATCCATTATCAACTGCTAACCTGATGGTAAGCACTATTACATACAATCAACCATGGATAGTAAAGGTTGATCCAACTTCATTTACAGTGGCACCAGGAGATACTTATCTTGTTGATGTCTGGGCAGACACTACTGGTTTTACATTTGATCCAGGATTAAACTATGATACACTCTTTATTGAGTCAAACTCTGAGTCGAAAACAACAACCCGTGTTGAGGTTAGGTTAGATTATCCTATTGAAACTGCAATTTCTTTTACGAATCTAACAGCGATAGGATATGTCAGGAAGATTGAATTAAAATGGAGAACAGCATCTGAGTACAATATTGAGGCATGGCAGGTTGTGCGATCTGAGACAGCAGAAGGCGACTATACACTTGTTGGTGTGTTACCCGGACAGGGTTCAACATCTGTACCGCATGATTATTTATTCACAGATAGTGATGTTATTGGTGGAAAGCGATACTACTATAAACTCGTTTCAATAGATAACATGGGTACGACAGCGTATGGTCCTGTTTCAGCTGTTGCAAGGATTGGATCAACTGTTGGAATATTCAGTTTGGTATCAAATCCTACTCGGAGTGCGAGCATTCGATTCAGTGTTTTTGAAGATTCGAGAGTGTCTATTAAGGTATACAGTATTACAGGTCGGTTGGTTAAAACGTTAGTGAACGATGTATTGAGTCCAGATTCATATGAAATCAGCTGGGATGGAAGAAGCAAAACGGGGAGACATGTGGGGAGTGGTGTCTATTTTATTAAGATGGACGCTGCCGGTGAAAAAGCGACGTTAAAACTTACGTTGCTTAAGTAGGTATTCTTTGATGTATTGGAGGCGGGGCTGTTTTGCAGCCCCGCCTTTTTTATTATTACAACATTCCCTTCCACAAAACACTCGACACCGCAACGACACAGTCGTTGCACTCCATAAAAACATATCGCGACAAGGATGTCGCTCCTACATTATTGGCAACATTGCAACACCTGGCTTGATTCATTCCATAAAACACCGGACACCGCAACGACACAGTCGTTGCACTCCATAGAAACATATCGCGACAAGGATGTCGCTCCTACATTATTGGTAACATAGCAACAACACCTGACTTGATACACTCCATAAACGGCAACATAGCAACACCTGGCTTGATTCACTCCATAAAAAGCTGTCGGAACTGGAATTATGGAGGTTTTTCCGCGCAGGATGATGAAACTCGTTTTTTACAATACCGATTGATATCGATGTGAATGCCCGAATTATTTTGTCTCAAAAGCGCAAATGTTGTTTCGCATTTTGAGAATAAAAAAAAATCTTGCTTTCATAACCTCTTTTCTGACATATCTTTAGATTTATGAAACATCTGGCATACTTTTTGCACTATGAATAGTAAAACATTATGAGAAGGTAGTTTTTGTAGAATGAAATAATAATGAAAAGCATATTTGTTCTTTTTATATTTCTATTGATTCCACATATTCTTTTTCCGATAACAACAAAGGAATATTACGGCACAGGTGGACGGGATTTAACGGGTCCTGATCCTCCTGACCCTAAAATTTTTCCGTGCACCGGACTTTCCTCAAGCGATGATATAGGATGGATAGAGGGAACTGTATGGCCAGATGGAATAACATACGACGAGACAAAATATGTCCTCTTCTTCTTTTCGCCAGATATACCGCCTGATGATACGATCACGTCTGTTTTCATTGTTAATGAATATACTGTTGATATTGTTGCACCGTTTACTTTTTCCAAACTCGAGGTTTTTCGGGATAGTGATAATCCATGGAATAATTATTCGCTCAGTGTCCCAATGACAGCAGGGGTTGATGTTATCGATACTGTTGATATTATTACCTTTATAAATACCCCATCAGATTTGAACAATACAGAGATAAAATTCCTCTCATATACAAACACAGAAGGTATTACTGGTGATTATAAGAGCCTTCACGATTTTCTACAGATTGTCGTAATAACAACAGATAGCACATATTATTTTACACCTACAGGAGGTGATGACCATACAAACGAAAGATCAGTCTTGTTTCCGGAAACCTGCGTAGGAATAAGCGATGACATTAAATTCCAGAATTGGGGCAACTGGCCAGATAAACAGACGGGTTACAACGAAGCAAAATTTATTGAGTTTCATTTCTCTGCTGATGTTCCTTTTGATAGAATCGTCACGTCAGTTAAGATCGTTAATGAATATGCAGTATCTAAAGTAGTTAATGAGACGAGTTCGAAATTGGAGATCTATGAATATACGAGTGCGAGTTGGATAGATTATGCTCTTTCTGTACCAACTGTCGCAGGAACGGATTTAACTGATACTATTGATGTGAGTTCACTGATTGATAACCCATCTGATGTAAACAATATTAAAATACGGTTTCTTTCTTATTCAGCCCGGAAAGGAAACTATAAAACCAGACACGATCTTCTAAAGTTAGTAGTTACCTATATAGATAATCCCACTGGCATCGAGCTTTCACAATTTTATGCAGTCACTTTCATCGGTAAAATAGTACTCCATTGGCGAACAGAAAGTGAAAAAAATAATCAGGAATGGAGGTTAATGAAATCCTCTTTTAATCCAGTAAATTATAGCCTTATTGCAATTCTACCTGGAAAAGGGACCGTACCTTCACCATCTGATTATATATTTGTTGATAGTGATGTTAAAGTTGGCATGTACTACTATAAACTCGGAGCAGTTGCTGTTAATGGTTCTATTAAATGGTATGGACCAATTCGGGTCTATTACGGAAAAGAACTTACTTGTCATGGTTTTAATGTATTTCCATCTCTGTCATCTTCAGAATTCAACATAAAGGTTTCTATTCCGAATAGGAGCAGATACAGTTTAAGGATTTATGATATTTCAGGAAGACAGGTGAAGATATTGTTTGATGAGGTTCAAAATGCAGGTGTTCATAATTTTAAATGGGATGGAAAAAATAGTAATGGAAGAAGGGTTTCGTCCGGAATATACTTTGTGAAATTTGAGGTTGGAAACTACAGGAATTTGAAGAAGGTAATTCTTGTACAGTAGAGAAAGATGCAATTTTAATAGTAGGCGGGGCTCTTGTAGCCCCGCTTTTTTATTTTATGGAGTGCAACAACGATGTTGCACTCCACATTTTTTTTCTTCAAACCTGTAAAAACCGTTAAATCTTTATAGAGACTGGGAAGCCCTCCTAAAATTTTGGGATGGGTTGTGCCAATTAAGAAAATTTGGTGTTTTTCAGTGTTTTTTTTGGCAAAAGTTTTTGTTTTGGAAGGGTGTGGGGAATCACAGTATTGACTTTTCTGTGTTAATCTGTGGCTAAGTTTTAATATTTTTTATTTTTTTACTTGACAAGTTTGGAGGTTTGTGTTATATTATTATTGAAATTGAAAATCAATATCAATAAAATGAAAGAACAAGAATTAAAGGATTATCTAAAAGAGAAAGGGCTACGATTAACCCACCAGCGCGAAAATATAATAAAACATTTCTGCGATAAGAATAAACATTACACTGTAGAAGAGTTGTACGAGGAAATGAAGAAGGAAATGCCAGGGATTGGTTTTGCGACGGTATACAGAACATTACAATTGCTTGTTGCCGCAGGTTTTGCTTTAGAGAGGCGTTTCAAAGATGATGTGACAAGATTCGAGCCGTTACATAAAAATGACCACCATGATCATATGATATGTATAGAGTGTGGAAGAATTATTGAGTTCGAAAATAAGAAGTTGGAAAGATTGAAAGATGGGGTTGCAAAGAAACATAATTTTTGTATATTATTGCATAAATTAGAATTTTATGGTTACTGTGAGAAGTGCAGGAATAAAAAAATAAAGGGGAAGAAATGAGGGGGAAAGATTTAACTGAGGTTGAAATCAATAGAAAGGTTACTGTTGTAGAAATTCATGGTGGACACAGAATGAAAAGGAGATTGGAAACACTTGGTATACGTACTGGTTGTGAAATTCAAAAGGTTTCTTCCCATATTTTGCGTGGACCTGTTATTGTAAGAATAGGAAATACAAGGGCTGCAATAGGATATGGAATGGCGAAGAAGATTATTGTTGAATAGAAAGATTTAAAGTAGGACACAAGAGCACAAGTGAACAGGAAAAGGGGTTTTTAGATGCGGAAGATTCTTTTAATGGGTAATCCCAATGTAGGGAAAAGTGTTATATTCTCGAGATTGACAGGGGTTCAAGTTATTGCATCAAATTATCCAGGAACGACCGTTGAGTTTACAAAGGGCTATATGAGACTGGGTGATGAAAAAGTAGAGATAATTGATGTACCTGGTACCTATTCACTTGAACCTACATCAAGAGCTGAAGAGGTAGCAGTTGAAATGTTGAAAGAGGGTGATATTATAATTGATGTTGTTGACGCAACAAACCTCGAACGAAATCTGAATCTTACATTGCAATTACTAAAGACAAATAAGCCTATTATTGTAGCTTTAAATATAATTGATGAAGCAAAGCACACAGGGATATCCATAGACATCGAAAAACTTGAAGAGATACTTGGTGTTCCAGTTGTACCAACCTGTGCAATAACTGCGGAAGGGATAAAGAAACTTGTTTCGAGAATAAATGATGCAAAAAAAGGAGAATATGATTACGAAGAAGAAGAAAGATGGCACGAGATTGGAAATATTATAGGCAGTGTTCAGAAGATTACCCACAGACATCATAGATTTATTGAACGTTTGGGGGATGCATCCATAAAGCCTGGAACAGGAATTCCTATTGCATTAATTCTGTTGTTTGCTTTGTTCTGGATAATAAGATTTATAGGAGAGAATCTGATAGCTTATGTATTTGAACCTATCTTCGAGAAGTTGTGGGCGCCACTTATGATGAAACTCTCTCAAATTATGGGTTCTGGTGGTTTTCTCCATGATATTCTAATTGGTAAACTCGTGGATGGAGAGATCGACTTTATGGAATCTTTTGGTGTTTTGACAACAGGTTTATTTGTTCCTTTTGCAGCAGTTCTTCCTTATGTATTTGCATTCTATTTTGTCCTGAGTTTCCTTGAAGATTCCGGGTACCTACCCCGTTTAGGCGTGCTTGTGGATAATGTTATGCATAGATTGGGGCTTCATGGACTTTCCATTATTCCAATGATGCTTGGACTTGGGTGTAATGTTCCCGGTGCTATGGCTACGAGGATACTTGAAACAAGAAGAGAAAGGTTTATAGGTATGACCTTGATGGCAATTGCAGTTCCATGTATGGCTCAACTTGCAATGATAGTAGGACTTGTTGGAAGATCAGGTGTTTCTGGTCTTATGCTTGTTTTTGGAACACTTTTTATAGTATGGCTTTCACTTGGAATAATAATGAATCTCTTCTTGAAAGGGGAAAGCCCTGAGATATTTACTGAAATTCCTGCGTATAGGATTCCATATTTTGGTGCGCTTTTCAAGAAACTATGGATGCGTGTTAAAGGATTCCTTAAAGAAGCTGTTCCTTTTGTTATTCTTGGTGTTTTAATAGTTAACATACTTTATGCACTTCATATAATTGATTTTATTGCACGAATAACTGCCCCCATTGTGATGAAAGTTTTTGGACTTCCAAGCGAAGCGATCGCAGCTCTTGTTGTTGGTTTTTTAAGAAAGGATGTTGCGGTTGGAATGCTTGTTCCTCTTAATTTGAGTTTAAAACAACTTGTGATTGCAAGTGTTGTTCTTGCTATGTATTTCCCTTGTGTTGCAACATTTGCAGTAATGGTAAGAGAGTTAGGAATAAAGGATATGTTAAAATCTGTGCTAATAATGATTATAGCGACATTAATTGTAGGAGGAATCCTTAATCTTATATTGAGATGAAAATTAAAAATTGGGAATTATGAAGTGAAAAAATTAACACCAAGCCTTGAAGACTATTTAGAGGCAATTTGGATTGTTAGCTTAAGCAAGAAAACAGTAAGAGTGAAGGATATTGCAGAGTTCTTGAAAGTTAGAACAGCATCAGTTGTAGGGGCAATGAAGATTCTGGATGAAAATGGTCTTGTTGATCACGAGAGGTATGGTTATATTGAACTCACAAGAAAGGGTGAAAAAAAAGCAAAAGAGATATATGGTAAACATAAAATACTCTGTAAATTTTTCAATGAAGTACTGGGCGCGGATAAAGGAGTAGCGGCAGAGGATGCTTGCAAATTTGAGCATTATATAAGTAAAGAGATATTAGACAGGATTGTTATGTTTATAAGATTTTTAGAGACATGCTCAAATGGTGATCCCCGCTGGCTTTCTGGTTTCAGATACTTTGTAGAGCATGGAACGTGCCCAGAGCCATGCCCAAAAAGAAAGGAGGGAAAAAAGGATACTAAATGAGACAGTAAAATTTTTTTATTAAAAAGTTAGTCTTAACTATTATAGTTAGGAATTGCTAACTTAGATAAGGTTATCGATAGTAAAGAAGAGATGGATAAAATGGTGAGAATGAAAAAGGAAAATCGATCCTACTACCCCCCTTTGAAAAAGGGGGGACAGGGGGGATTAAATAAAGTAAGGAGGTAAGATGTCAAGGAAGTGGATTATTGTAGCAATTGGTTTGGTAGTTTTAATACCAGCAGTTATACTTGCTGAGGATTTTGGAAGAATTATTGGAGTGGTTATAGATAAGAATACAAAAGAACCTCTCCCAATGGTAAATATTATCGTCAAGGGAACTTCCCTAGGGGCTGCTGCAGGTATGAATGGACGATATATTATTGCTAATATAGCACCTGGAAATTATAAGGTCATGGCAACAATGATGGGTTACAGAACCGTAACTAAAGAAATTAGAGTTTTTCCAGGGGAGACTTCTCATCTTAATTTTGAAATCATCGAAAGTTCAATTGAACTTGGAGGGCTTGTAGTCACGGGCACCAAGACTCCCAGATATATAAAGGATATCCCTGTACGTACAGAGGTCATAACAGCCCAGACACTTGAGGAAAAAGCAGCAACAAATCTTTATGAAGCTTTGGAAGGATTACCGGGGATACGAGTAGAACAACAATGTTCATACTGCAATTTTTCAATTATAAGAATGCAAGGACTGGAACCGGGTCATGTTCAGGTGTTGATAGATGGTCAGCCAATATATTCCGGTCTGGCTTCAGTATATGGGTTACAGCAGGTTCCTACGGGTAGTATCGATAGGATAGAGATTGTTAAAGGCGCTGGAAGCGCTCTGTACGGAAGTTCTGCAATTGCAGGAGTGATTAATATCATCACCAAGAAGCCAAGTATCGAGCCATCAGTGGAAGCATCTGTTAACATTGGAAGTCATGCTACTAATGAATTTTCGCTGTCAGCTTCGCGCAAATTTGGTGATTTAGATGCCCTGGTGTTTGCACAGAAGAATACGGGTAATGAAATTGATGAGAACAATGATGGTGTTACAGACAGAGTGAAAACAGACAATGTAAGTATCGGAACAAGGATAAATGTTTATAGTTTGGTCGGTGACGACCAACTCACAATCTCCGGGAGGAGCCTGAATGAGCAAAGGCAGGGTGGGGAACTTGAAACCTGGGAAAACCCATTCGCGGCAGGTACAGAAAACATTCGAACAACGAGGTATGAGGCAGGGATAAACTATGTATCAGTATTCCAGAATGGTGGTAAATTTGGGTTTAATATATTCTACACCCTCCATAAGCGAAATGCTACCAATGACGGTTTTCTGGGTGATTATATGGACACTCATGGGGACACTGTACCGCCTGTAGATGAAATGGAACCCTATCTTGCTGATGAAAATCTCTACGTTCTGGATGCTAATTATTCTCACCCTATTGGAAGGCACCGCCTATTAGGAGGTATCCTGTATTCCTACAATGAATTGAATGAATCAGGAAGATATGTAATCGTCGATGAGGATGATCCTGATTATGGTGGTACGTATACTTCTGAGAGTGAAAAGAATGCAAATGATGTTGGTATCTACCTTCAAGGAGAATTTCCCGTTGTAAGTGAGGTTCTTGAACTTGTTATTGGCGGACGGTATGACATGCATCATTCGGAAGATAATTTTGGGGGCTCAGGCAAGGTTGCCCCAAAAGAGAGGATTGAATTAGAGTACACAGAAAATTCGATTAATCCAAGGGTTGCTCTGATGTACAGAGTCTCTTCACAATTTGCTTTTCGAACCAGTGTTGGAACCGGTTTCAGGGTTCCCTATGGATTCAGTGAAGACTTGCACCTTTGTAGTGGCTCACCAAGGGTAAATAAACCTGCTGGTTTGAAACCTGAAAAATCTGTTTCAATAAACTTAGGTGCAGATTGTACAGCAGACAGATTTGGCGTAAATGTAAGTGTTTTCCGCACAAACCTTGAAGATATTATTGGGTTTGAGGATGCGAATGATGAATCCAAACAATTGGGGTATACTTATGAATGGGCTAATTTGGGTAAAGGCTACACACAGGGAGTTGAATTAGGTTCCAGATTACTCATCTTAGATGATTTTGATGTTGACATCAACCTTACCTATACAGATGCCCAGTATGAAGAGTATAGGAGTGACTGGGTTGACCATGCAGTACATGAGAATCTGTATGCTGAGGACAGCAAGTATATTCCACGTGTTCCAAAAATTACTGGTGGTGTTAGTTTTGGATTCACACCTGCTGATTGGAATTTCGGAATTGGTGTTGATTATACTGGCAGAATGTATATTGACTACTTAAAGGATGATGATGTTGAAGATCCTGGAAGTTATATAAAGCATACTGACCCATTCTATATACTGAATGCTCGAGTAGCAAAAAGTTTCCCAATCTATGGGATAAACATATTTGTTGGTAGTAAAAACATTTTTAACTATGTACAGCCCGAGAAGCATCCAGATGATGCTGCATTTATGTATGCACCATATACAGGTCGTATAGTTTACAGTGGAATAGAGGTGAAGATCTAAGTTTGCTACTATAGTGATGGAGAAAGGAAAAATTAAAAATCTTGCTTTTAAAACATTTATAAGTACACTCGCATTTTTTGGTGGTGTCTATGTTCTATTAGTTTTCTCTTCGCGCTATAGTCAAGTTGTCTATCACTTAGCTGGAATTCTTCTTGCTTTATTCACTTTATTCGCATTTGTAATGAGTGAGTTACGTAAAGAAAAACCAACAACTGCTAATCAGTGGGCAATTGTTTCTGGAGTATCGCTGTGGGGATTTCTCGGGGAGTATTTAGAACATATTGGTTGGCTTGACCTTGCACACTGGCATTTTGCACCAGCTTTATTAATATTAACCTTCATTGTGATATTTCTTATTAAACGCAAATATTTACCTGCGCGATTTGGGTTCTGTTTTGGAATGTTTCTTTGTATATGGGTATTACATATGCTAATGATAAACCAATTTGAACTTTTAGGAAAAACCCACTGGCTGACCTATCCTTCAGCTATTGTTATAGGTATTGTTGCCATGATTTCATTCATTGAGATTCGCAGGGCAAAATCTATTAATCAAAAGATGGCTTGGGTACTTGTTTTATTACTTACTTCATGGACCCTATTGGAATATTTATGGGCATGGTGCTTTATTCCAGGGCCTTATTCTATATCATAAGAATAATGAATGTAATCCTGGAAGTTAAATCAAAAGGATGTTTAAATTTAAAAAGGGGGAACAAAATATGTACAAAGTAACCAAACGAAAGTTTTATCATATAGGGTTGATCATAATGGGTGTTCTTTGCTTTAATACCGCTATGCTCTTTGCTTCACAAAATCCTACGGAAGAGTCTAAATTATTACCAATCTCTATTTATGATGAAGAAAATCTACTTGTTCTTTCTCTTGAAGACGTAGGGAAGTATCATGGAGATATATGTCTGTGTGTTGTTATTGGCTTTAGGGTAACTCAGTTTGCTATATCTCAACTATGGAAACCTGCCCGTCCTCCTGAAGAGGGAGCAGGCGGGGATGAAATCCCAAAGAGAAAAGATTTCAGGATAATCAGTGAGTTTCCTGGTCAAGGTTCTCAAGACGCATTTGAATTCATCACACGGGCTAAGACGAGAGGTGATTTTATCCTCGAATTACCAGAAGGAACAGATGCAGAAAATATTTCTCTGGATAACTGTGTTTTTATAATCATCCGAAAATCTACAGGAAAACAGATCAAGATATGGCTGAGGGAGGAAGTATTTCCAGATGGATCTGAAAAGTTCTTTAATTTGAGAAAGAAGGCAAAATTCGATGAAACTGCAACCCAAAAAGAGAAAGAAAAATTTAGATCAGCTAAGCAGGAACTTAAACAGAGGTTTATGGATTGGCAAACAGATGATCTATTTGGCTTTGAAAGGAGGTGAAACTATGAATAATGAAGAGGTAAAGATGCATAAAATTAAAAATAATATGTTAATACTTGTTCTTTTTATATTATTGGTAATTTTTAGTCCTATTTATGCACAGGATTTGAGTATATCAGAGATACATGCTACAGTGGCGATGCAGTCAGAATTTTATTTTGGTGAGGATGATACAATTCTGGGTTATCAGGTACCCAACAACAAATTCGCTACTCGATATGCAGCAATTGAATTAGAAGGTGAATTAGGTAAATACGTTGTATACAATCTGGAAATGGGCACTGCGACCTGCCTTGGTCCTGGTGCAGCAGTTAATATGATGGAAGCAGGTATTTTTTTCAAGCCGATTAATTTCTTAAAGATGGGTATTATGCGAGGACACATTATGCGTGGATTTGAACTCTACGAGGGATGTATGGATGTTCTAACTGCTGAAAAACCCCGTTTTTTCAAGACATTCGCTCCTTGTCATCCAACAGGTGCGGTTATGGATTTAGACTATGACTTTACTGAAACTGTGGGA
>JAGMEZ010000086.1 GCA_023127905.1 Caldifarciminota bacterium | reverse complement strand
CTTCAAATATTGGTTTTGCAATGGATATTAATAAGAACACACTCGTCGATATCTCTTTCAAGAATATCCTTTCTTCCATTGGCTGGGTTCACGACCTGGAAACAGGTTTTTTTGCAGGACAGCTTGACCCCATAAATATATTGAGATACCTGTCAGTTTATCGCCATCTTCCGATGCCTGAAGATAGTGAGAAGTGGGATGATGCATTTGAGGAATTTTATGAATTTGATACTTCGAGTGTAGAGGAACAGTTCAGTATCAGTCTTCCCATACTCATGAATTTAGGGTTATCATATCAGAGTTCAGAAACGTGGAAACTATTCATGCAATATGAACAGGGATTTAAAAAGGGTGCACTGACAACAACAACACCAAAGTTAACACTCTCCGGTGAATATAACCCATGGAAAGTTCTGCCACTGAGGGGTGGATTTTCATTCGGTGGTCAGGAATCCTTTGCAACAATGGTGGGATTTGGTCTTTCATTTGACCAGTTCTATATGGATTTTGGTTACGGTATGCATAAGGGAGTATTAATGGGCGCAAAAGGGCAATCCCTGGCTTTTGATATTGGGATACGTTCATCCCAGAAAGCGAAGATATACGGAACCGTGAGAGATTCTGTAACATTAAAGCCACTTGCAGCTAATATTGTATATAGAGTAGGAGATAAAAAGGGGAAGCTTGTATCGAAAAAAGACGGGGAATACGGTATCAGCGTACCTGGTGGAATGGTTTATATCGTAGCCAATAGGAATGAGTATTACGAAAGGAAGGTAACAAAACCTGTTGAGTCTGGAGAAACCGTAAGACAGGATATCCTCCTTGTTCCAAAATTTGGGTATGTTGTATGCACAGTGATGGACAACCTTACCAGCGCACCATTAGCCGCAAAGATTGTTGTTACGGGTAAGGAACAATCAGAGGAGGTTACAGCAGATGCGAATGGTACAGCTAATTTCAAACTTCTTGCCGGTGATTACAAGTTTGATGTTTCGTATTCAGGATATGCACCTGCTGTGAGAAAAGTGACTGTTCCGAGAGGAAAGGAAATTCGGGAGGTTTTCAGGCTTTTGAAGGCTGGCATAAAGGGAAATGTGTATGATGCAAAGACAAAAGAACCGGTTACTTCAGCTATCTCTGTTGTTGATACCAAGACAGATAAAGAGGTTACAGCTATCAATACAACCGATAAAGGTGCTTACAAAGTAGAACTCAAAGAGGGTACATATCTGCTTAAGGTTACCCCTGTATCTAAGGAGTATATCTATCAGGAGGCAACGATTACCCTTGCCCCGGGTGAAACGGTAAACAAAGATTTCGCACTTCTTAAGAAGAAGATGAAATTTGTCTTCCACAACATACTCTTTGATTTTAACAAGTCAACATTACGTCCGGAATCATATCCTGTCCTCGATAGTATTGGAAAGATAATGGTTGAGAATCCCACGATAGTTGCAGAGTTGAGCGGTCATACTGACTCAAGGGGTTCAAGAAGTTACAACAAGAGATTGAGTCAGAGAAGGTCAAATTCTGCAAGAAACTACATCATACAGCATTGGCATATTCCTCCAACCAGGATTATTGCCAAGGGATATGGTGAAGATAGACTTGTTATTCCTAATGCACGGACTGAGGCAGAACATCAGCAGAACAGAAGGGTTGAATTTACCGTTATCAGGGAAATCAAGTAGATTGGCGTTTAGCAATAGATAAGGCAAAAATAGCCGACGCAACCTGCGTCGGCTATTTTTTTAATGTGAGTAGGAATTAGAAACCAGGATAAATTTTGAACATAGTGTAATATTTCTGAACAATTATAAATTTTTTGTATTTATCTAAGTTAATAATATTATAGACATAATCTTAAAGACCTATGGCACGAATTTTGCAATACTATTTATGTGGTAGTGAATAAAGTGGAAGGATAATTACTTATTAAAAAAGATTAGAGATGATTAATATGAAGCAAGGAAACAAAATAAAAGAACAGATTATCAGTGAATTAGTAGAACTTCAACGAAACAATGAAGAAGTGAAGACACAAAAAACTGCTTTCAAACAGGAAAAGAAAGTATTGAATAAAAAATATTCCCAAAAAGAGAAGTTTCCTGAGACTGAAAGAAGGATGAGTGTAAATCATAATTTAAAAGAGGTTCTGATACTGATTGGAAAAAGAGTAAAAAAGTTGTTAAAGGCTGATGAAATTGCGATTTACTTTCTTGAACAAGATGAAAAAACTCTAACGCCTGTAGTAGCTTTAAAACAGAACAGAAAGGGAGGTATAGTTTTAACTACACAAAATGTAAAGGCAAGCTTTATTGGTCAGGTAGTACATTCAAAGAAGACTTTGGTATATAACAATTTTAAAAATAAAGTATCTACGCAAAAGATTCTGGATATACCAGAAGAGAAGGATGTTCACATTATTGCAACACCAATTATTATAAACAATAAAGTTGTTGGAGTGATGCGAATTAGTTTTAGTAGTGAAACCTCTTCCAGTGAGGATTTGGAATTGATAGAGACATTTGCAGAATACGCAGCTACTACTATCAAGAGCGCTAATATATACGATAACTTTCAGCGAGAAGTAGAAGAACATAAGGCTACTGAGGGAAAACTCAGGAATATGCAGAAAAAACTCGAAATTCGTGTTAAAGGACAAACAGGTAAACTTAGTGAAATAAATAAAAAGATGAAGTTTGAAATAGACAGGTACAAACAAACTGAGAAAGAACTTAAGGATAATTTTAAGAAACTGAAAAGTGTTTTCGAGGGAGTTGTTAATGCAATGTCAATGATAGTTGAAGCGAGAGATCCATACACAGCTGGGCATCAACGGAGGGTTTCGAGACTCGCCTGTGCAATAGCAAAAGAGATGGGTATTACAGAGGAAAGGGCTGAAAGGATTCGTATTGCTGGATTGCTTCATGATATTGGCAAGATAACAATACCTGGTGAAATTCTTATTAAACCTGGAGTTTTAAATAAAAGCGAATTCGAAATTATAAAAAATCACCCCCAGGTTGGTTATGATATACTGAAAGGAATAGATTTTCCATGGCATATCAGTGAAATTGTGCTTCAGCATCACGAAAGGCTGGATGGGTCTGGATATCCTGTGGGATTGTCTAATAAGGATATCCTTCTGGAAGCAAAAATTCTGGCGGTAGCAGATGTTGTTGAAGCGGTTTCTTCCCATCGCCCATATCGTCCATCTCGTGGTATTAATAAAGCACTGAGGATAATCACAGAAAATAAGAATATACTATATGATACTGCGGTTGTAGATGCCTGTTTACATCTTTTTTATGAAAGTAGGTTCAAATTTGAGTAAGAATTTATTTCTAAATTTGTAAATTCTCTATCAAGTTATCCAGTAATTTCTGTTTTTCTCCACAATTGAAGTATAAATTTTCAAGTTCGGTTTTTAAGATTTCAATCTCTTTAATTGTTTTTTTTACTTCTGAGCCACTCTTATATATTTCTGGATGTAATAATAATTTTTCCTTTCCTTCAATATCTTCTTCCATTTCGATAATAGAATTCTCAAGTTTTTCAATCTCCTCCTTTTTCAGATAGATAAGATTCCGTTTTTCTGCTTCTCTTCTTTTTCGTTCCTTTGTCTTTTTCTTTCCGGATATTCCTTTTTCCCTTACTCTTTCTTCTACTTGTTCCTCTTTTCTTTTATCATGGTAGTATGAATAGTTACCCCAGTACAGTTTTAATTGTTTATCAGTTATTGTAGCGGTTTTGTTGCAAACCTTATCAAGCATAAATCTGTCATGTGATACAAGAATAATTGTTCCAGTGAATTGAGAGAGTGCTTCCTCCAGTACTTCCTTTCCCTGTAAATCGAGGTGGTTGGATGGCTCGTCAAGGATTAGAAGATTAGCAGGTTTTAATAACATCTTGGCAAGTTTTAATCGGCTTCTTTCACCGCCAGATAATACCTCGATTCGTTTCTCCACATCGTTCCCTGTAAAAAGGAATGCACCAAGGTAGCTTCTCAACCTTGAGATTTCAAGCTCGGGTGCTGTTATTTGTGCTTCCTCAAGGACAGTATTACCTTGTGCTTCAAGGGTTAAATCTTCCTGTGAGAAAAATTGTATTGTAACGTTGTGACCAATCTTTCTTCTCCCATTGTCAAATCCCTCTTCTCCTGCAAGAATACGAAGTAGCGTTGATTTTCCTATGCCATTTGGACCAACAAATCCGATAGAATCACCCCTGTCAAGCGTAAAATCGATTCCTTCAAGAACGAGATTGCTGCCGTATGATTTTCTGATACCTGAGAGTGTTAAAGTTACAAGTCCACTTCTTGATGGTTGAGGAAAATTAAAATGCATAGATTTTGTTTCTTTTGGCAATTCTATCCTCTCCATTTTTTCAAGCATCTTTATCCTGCTTCTTACCCTTCCTCTCACATCCTTTTTTGCCTTGAACTTATTTATAAACCACTGGATTTCTTTTATTTTCTTTTCCTGTTCGTGATACTTTTTTCTTACAGTTTCTTTTATATGGGCTTTTTCAAAAAGAAAATCTTCATAACTTCCATAGTAATTTTTTATTTTGCCAATACTCAATTCACAGATTCTTCTGGTGAATCTATTAAGGAAATACCGATCATGGGTAACGGCAAAAATGATGCCTTTGAAACCATTAAGGTAATTTTCTAACCAATTTAAAACCTCTGTATCAAGATGATTTGTTGGTTCATCGAGAAGGAGAATGTCTGGCTTAATAAGAAGTATTCGTGAAAGAAGGATTCGCATCTGCCATCCGCCACTAAACTCCTCTGTTTTCCTTTCGAAGTCTTCCTCACTAAAACCCATACCTCTTAATATCTCCTTTGCCTCATTTTCAATAGAAAAGCCATTTAGTTCATTATACCTATTGCTTATTTCTGCATATATTTTAGCTACTTCTTCAGTATCAATTCCCATTAGTTCTTTCTCACGCAGTTCTTTTCTCAATTCCATAATTTCTGAGAATCCACTCAATACTTCATCCATTACAGTAGAACCTCTTAACTCAACAAGATTCTGAGGGAGATAACCTATCAATGAGTTTTTTGGACAACTAATGGAACCTTTATCCGGCGGTATTTCCCCCGTTATGATTCTAAGTAGTGTTGTCTTTCCAGAACCGTTAGGACCAATAAGACCGATTCTTTCCCTGTCATTGATATGAAGGGTAAGATCAGAAAAAAGTAATTGATCTCCATAACTCTTTGAAAGTGATAAAAGATTAAGCATTTTTTCTAAATTTTAGAACTAAAACAACTTCAATCGTTAATACGTTTAATTCCTGGATTATAGGTTTCAACCTGCACAAGTTTGCTTGCCCCGTCTACCACGCAGGATTTACATTTTATTACTTGGTGGTTATACGGGGTCATTGCGAGGAGCAAAGCGACGTGGCAATCTCATAATTATAAACTTTAGCAACTAACTTCGTTTAGTTCGTTTAGAGCGTTTTGATCGTTATTATCGTTTAATCCTTTGTCTTCCAACCAATCTAACCAATCTAACCAATTAAACCAATGAAACGATATAGTCTCTTCCATTTTATTTCAACCAATTAACTCTATCGACGAATAACTACCAATAACTACTAATACACTATCAATACACAATTATTCTTACAAACTTCTTCCTTTTAACTTGCAATTCAATATAATGTTGCAGCTTCTTCCAACCGAAGGTTAACTTCCATCCTGAGCGAAGTCGAAGGGTTACTTCCAATGCATAGCATTAATTCACTCTACATTTATTCAATAATTACGATTGCAGTGGCTAAATTATCTGTATCAGAAATTGAAATATCTAAATTTCTTTTTCCGAGGAGTTTTTTCGATTTACCACTTAATATAAGGTAGGGTTTTCCCATCTCATTTTGCTTAACTTCAATATCCTTCCAGCTAAGCACTCGTATTCCGGTTCCAAGAGCTTTGGAGAATGCCTCTTTTGCGGCAAACCGAGCAGAGAAGTAGATATACGGATTTCTGTTTGATTTGCAGAATTCGATTTCTGCTGGAAGGAAGACCCTTTTGATAAAACGATCACCCCATTTTTTTATTACTTTCTCAATTCTTTTAACCTCGACAATATCAATTCCAACAGTCATAGTAACCTTATATACTATTTTTTTCCTTTTGTCTAATAAAAAATTCCTTTTTGGGGTGCATCAAGTCGGGCATGGATTATGTGGGTTGGGGAAAACTTGACTCGCTTAAACGTTGCTTCTCGCATGCCGAGCACAACTCCTGTTGTTGCAATTTGTGATGTTTTATGGAGTGCAACGACGGTGTCGTTGCGGCGGTTCTGTAGGGGCAGACCTGTGTGTCTGCCCATGTATTGTAGGTAAAATTGCAACAGCGACCATTTTTTGCCTGAGATCATGTAGGTTTTGTGAGGATTTTTCTGATATAACATAAGATAACTTTTTTAAGTTTTCTCATACGTCAAATAAGGCATAGGGAATAAGGGGGAGTAATAATCCTTGACACTCCTTTAAAATTATTCTATATTAAATCAAGATGCTTCGGTAATTCAAAAAGAGCATTAACATGTTTACTTGGTTTACTTGTATTCGAAACGATGAAGGAATGGGATGGAAAGATGGCAGTGCAAGCGAAATTTCAACGTCTGCCCCTCTCACCAACAAAGGGAAGACCACGAAAGAGAAAAAAGAGAAAAAAAATGGTCGCTGTCCCCATTTTCGCGAATAGATAACGTTAATTACCATAAATGATTAGAAAATACTATTTTCTGTATTATTTATTATTCATAGTCATAGTATTAACAAGATGTGCACCAGAAGTGAACCGTCAGGGCACATTGTTAGATCGTAAAGTAAGAGAATACTTAAGAGTCTATTATGCTGATTATCCAATGAAAGCAAGAGTAATTAGACATGGTCAATTTGCAACATGGTTATTTAAACCTCCTGTCTTTGGTTATATGGACTTAATAATGGGCTTTGACTTCTTTGTAGTAGTTGCTCTACGTGGTGATTCAATTTATTTGATATCAGAGGAATCGGGATTTAATAGGCTTATTGAAAAAGAATCTTATTTGGTTGAAAATGATTCTGCAGCATTGCAATTGGTAAAAGAATTCTTAAGGTTCAGTCATAGTCACCCGGATTATGAATTAATTTATCTTAATTCAATTAAACAACTACCTTTCTCAATACTAGAGGCTCTTAATACTTTAGAAATGGGGTTCCCCAGCGAAATTATTGAAAATGATAGTTTGTATTTGAGAATTAAAGATATATTAAAGCATGATATTACACCCCCGACAGTAAAAAGGAAAGAAAACTGTTTTGAAGTACAGCTATACTTTTATTATAAGAGTGATTACCGATTCCGTCTCGTGGAAGCGAATTATACTGTTTCTCCAAAAGGAAAACTAAAGGGCAAATCAATATCACTTTATCAGGAATTTTAATTGAGAAGTGAAATGAAATAAAAAATTATTGCAATTTATAGAAATTCTTTAATGGTGATTGATTTTATAAATTACAAAAATTGCACAAGTGACGAAGTTTTCAATTAATAAAAATGAATATTTAGTCATAAAATCTAAGTGTCCAAATAGTGACCATAAAAGTATAAATTCTTGTGACCAAATTGTGACTATAGAGTGGACAAAACTGGGCAAAATGGGTAAAAGTAAGCAAGTAAAAATTAATTAAAGAAGATTAATATGAAACCGCTAAAAATATTTATCATTGCTGTTTTTTTCATACTCTTTCTAATATTTAACCTTCCTGCTCAATCTCCCCCTGATACAGTGTGGACAAGAACTTATGGAGGAACACTTGAAGATGCCTGCGAATCAGTAAAACAAACATCTGATAGAGGATATATTTTCGTAGGTGAAACGAGATCGTTTAATGTTGGTATTTGGAATGATGTTTGGCTTGTAAAAACAGACTCACTTGGAGATACTATCTGGACAAACACTTATGGAAGATCAGGAACTGAAGTTGGAATGTCTGTTCAACAAACTTTAGATGGAGGATATATAATTATAGGAGAAACACAATCTTTTGGTCCTGGTTCAAGGGATGTTTGGTTAATAAAGACTGATTCAAATGGAGATTCACTTTGGGCAAGAATCTACGGAGGATTAGAATATGATATAGGTTATTCAATCCAACAAACCTTCGATGGTGGATTCATTATCGGAGGGAAGACAGCATCAATTGGTGCAGGCTTGACTGATGCTTGGCTGTTAAAGATTGAACCTGACGTTGGTATTCAAGAAGAGCAAATTTATAAAAA
>JAGMEZ010000085.1 GCA_023127905.1 Caldifarciminota bacterium | reverse complement strand
GTTTACCAATGTCAACAAGGATTGATTTTCTCCTTCCTCCATAATCCGGGTCTCCGATAACGGGATAACCTATATGTGAAAAATGGACACGGATTTGATGCGTTCTTCCCGTTTCCAATTGAGCCCGAATATAAGTAGCTAACTCAAATCTCTTTATTACCCTAAAATGCGTAACTGCATTCCTTGATAAAAATGGGGTTACCTTCATCTTTTTACGATCGAGAGTATTTCTACCAATCGGTGCTTCAACTACTCCCTTATCAGTTGGAAGCACTCCCCAGACCAATAGAAGATATATCCTTTTCATTGATCTATCCTGTACCTGTCGTGCAAGTTCTGAATGAACTCTTTCTGTTTTGGCAAATACAAGAAGTCCTGATGTATTCTTGTCAATTCTATGAATAACCCCGGGTTTTGTATAATCATCTGACTTTGCAAGACTTTTTGATGTATGATAAAGGAGTGCATTTACCAGGGTTCCATGTAAATTTCCCCGAGCAGGATGAACCACCATGCCGGCTTCCTTATTTACAACCAGTAAATAATTATCTTCATAAATAATATCAACAGGAATATTCTCAGGTTCAATACGAAGAGTTTTTTTTTGTTCATAAAGAACAGTAAGTAATTCACCTGAGTGAACAGTATGATGTTGTTTGGCTGGTTTGCCGTTTATCAAAATAGCGTTATTAACTATTAGTTTTTGAATCTTCGAACGAGATAATCCAAGACCCAATCCAAGAAGATATTTGTCAAGTCTTGTTTCCTTTCCTGGTCTTACAGAAATATTTTTCTCAATTTTCTTTTCCATAAAAATTTATAGGTTGGAAATTTTACGTCATTTCGAGGGACAAATTCATCCTTTCAAATCGAATAATTTCTTTTATACCTTTTTTTGCAAGAGAAAGCATACCGTTTAATTCTTCCATTGGTAATGGTGTTCCCTCAGTTATTGCATTAATCTCAACGAGTTTTAAATCTTCGTTCATTACAATATTCATATCAACATCCAGCTGTGAATCTTCTTTGTAATTTGGGTCAAGAAGTATCTCTGAATCTTTGGAACCCACACTAACCGCACCAATAAGGCTTATAACAGGCATCTTTTCAATTTGCCCGTTTGACACCATTTCACTGAACAGTATATAGAGTGCAATCATTCCGCCATTTATAGCTGCAATTCTCGTTCCACCATCTGCTTGGATTACGTCAACATCAATTATTATGGTGTATCCTTCAAGAAGTGAAAGGTCGCAGCCAGCTCGCAACGATCTTCCGATAAATCTCTGAATTTCCTGACTTCTTCCTGACAATGTTACCCTTTCCCTGAAAATTCTGTTTGGGGAGCATCTTGGTAACATTCCATATTCTGCTGTAATCCAACCCGTTGATTTACTTTCGAGAAACTTTGGAACACCCTGTTGTAAAGTAGCAACACAAAGAACTTTTGTTAGTCCAATTTCATACAGCACAGATGATTTTTCGCCTTTGATATATTCTAATGTAACAACCTGAGGTCTTAGCTCCTCATTGGTTCTGTTTCTTCTTATCAATGTATTATCTTCCTTTCTTTCTATAAATTCCAGGAACCACCCTGTCCGAATTTATAATTTGTTATTTAGATTCTTTCTTGGTGTTTAGGTTTCTGTTGCTCTATTGCAGGTTTTGTTTCAGACATTTTGCAATTTCCATCAAAGGTAACACCATCCTCAATAATCAGCTTTTTGCAAATAAGGTCACCTTCGAACTTAGCTCCTGATTGAAGTTCAACTTTCTCATCGGTTTTAAGATTGCCGTTAATATATCCTCCAATGATGGAATTTTTAGTTTTTATATCTCCTTTAATCTTTCCGGTTTTACCGATAATTAGGGTTTCTGAAACCGTCATACCTCCTTCAAATTCTCCATCAATCCTCAAACTCCCTGCAATTTTTGCATTACCCTTGAATTTTGTACCGTTTCCGAGAATATTCATCATAGTTTCTTGTTTTGTCATTGTTCCTCCTTTAGTTATTAATATATTTTAAAAAATAATTCAGGATTGACACTTACTCCACTCACTTCTATTTCATAATGAAGATGAGGAACTTCTGCCCTTCCAGTTTTTCCAACACTTGCGATAATTTCCCCCTTTCTAACAAAATCACCTTTCTTGACATAGATGCTTGAACAGTGTCCATAGATTGTTGTAAATTCAGACACTCCTTCAACCTTTATAACGTTTCCTAAGATTGAATCCCAACCTGTAAATGATACGTTTCCATCAATTGAGGATAAAATTGGTGTTCCAACCGGTGCTGCAATATCAACACCTCGATGGACTGTGCCAAAACCCTTAGTTATCCATCCGTTAACTGGAATGAGGTTAGGGATTGATCTACTTTTTTTCTTTGATTTTTCAAGATATTTTTCCATCTCTGGATTTGTGAATGTAACTTCATCATGCTTGTCTACTTTGATATCATCTTTCTTTATTTCTTCGGGTCTTTTTATTTCTTCCTTTCCTTTTTTGTTTTTTATTCCTAATGCAACCTCAAGTTTTTCTCTTTGTTTTGCAATTTCTGCAATATCCTTACTGAGTATTTCAATTTTCTTAAATTCTGTTTCAAGATATTTATTCCTTTCTTCTAAATTTCTTACCTTCATAGCTTTTACATATACCCGACCATAGAAGGCAATAAGTGTTAGAATACAAAGAACGACGATTATGAAGAGAGAAAGAACAGATACCAAGATTTTTTTTGATACTCTTTTTGTGATTGCTGTTAAACCGTCTGAAGAAAAAATCTGTATTGTAAAATATTTTTTTTCCACTTTTATCCTCTACTTTGTTTTTTGCTATTAAACTACAGCACGATTTTTTAAATATTTGGTAATTAAGTTTACTACAGATCCAACATCATCCATATCAACAACCTCTGATGCGCTATGAATATATCTACTTGGGATAGATACTGCAGCTGAAGGAACACCACCCCTTGTTAATTGAATGGCTGTTGCATCTGTTGTCCCCATTTCTAATATCTCAAGTTGATAAGGGATTTTGTTTCTTCGGGCAATGTTAATAAGGGTTTTGACTATCCTTGGATCACATACCATGCCCCTGTCTTTTACCTTTATGGCTGCACCAGCTCCGAGATTTACTGCCATCTTTCTTGCTTCAGGTGTGTCGCCTGTTCCTGTCACATCTATAGCTAATGCGATATCAGGATTTAATCTAAAAGCAGATGTTCTTGCGCCTTTTAGTCCCACCTCTTCCTGAACAGTGAAAACAAAATAGGTGTCATTTTTAATTTTTCTTTTCAACTTTCTCGCAACTTCAATAAGAATGGCGCATCCTATCCTATCATCAAGTGCTTTTGCAATAATTCTTTTTCCAAGATCCTCAAATTTTCTTTCGTAACACCCAAACGTTCCAACAGGAACGAGTTTTTCTGCTTCCTTTTTATCTTTTGCACCAATATCTATATAGAGTTTTGTCATCTCCACAGGGTCACTCATTCCCTTTCGTCTTTCTTCTCCAATTACTCCAATTCGTCCATTCTCAAAAATAATTCTTGACGTTAAAGAGTGTACAGGAAAAAAACCACCTACATTTGAAAATCTAATGAATCCATTCTTATCAATAAAACTTGTTACAACTCCGATTTCATCCATATGAGCAGCAAGCATTACCTTTGGTCCCTGTCCTTTAATATGTGCAATTAAATTACCAAGTTTATCAATCTTGATACTATCTACATGATCTCTGATCTCTTCTCTTATAACATCCCTGACCTTTTTCTCATAGCCGGATGGTCCAAATGTTTCGGTCAGTTTTTTTATTATTCTCTTCATTTTCCCTCCATCTTGCTTAAATCCTTAAGTACCAAAACTGATAATCTTAATGTGTTTTTATAATCTTTAACGCTCATGAGAGAGACAGGGGAATGTATATACCTTGATGGTACTGATATTACTCCACACTTCACTCCTCTCTGCGAAATCTGGATTCTACCAGCATCTGTTCCTCCTATTCCTGGTTGCTTAATCTGGTATGGAATAGACGTTTTTTTTGCAATTCGAATTATTCTCTGAAGGAGATCTCTATCTGCAATCATACTTCTATCAACTACAGTAAGGGTGGGACCTTCTCCTAAAATTGGTGATCTTGCAGTTTCGTATTTAGTTGGGAAATCACCCGCCGCTGTTCCTTCAAGGATAATTGCATAATCCGGTTTAATACGGTTACCAATTACCCGTGCTCCCCTTAAACCAATCTCTTCCTGTACAGTAAAAACAGCAAAGAGTGGGAAATTAAATCTTTCCTTTACTATATCAAGAATTAAAGAACATCCTATCCGGTCGTCAAAGGCTTTTCCTTTTAAAATTTTAGGAGACATTTTTTCGCAGGTGGTGTCGAAATAGGCAAAATCTCCAATCTCTATATCCTTAATATCTTTATTTGATTTTGCCCCAATATCTATATAAAGTTCTTCAAATTTTGGGATTTTATCCGCCTCTTCTCTTTCCAGAAGATGAACTGGCTTAATGCCGATAACACCCTTTATTTTTTTCTTACCGATCCTGAGTGTTTTAGCAAGAATTACCCTTGTGTCTATTCCTCCAACTTTTGAAAATTTTAGTGTTCCATCCTGTTTCTTCCCTGTAATCATAAAACCGACTTCATCCATATGTGCCGCGATGAGGATAACAGGCCTATTCTTGCTACCTTTTTTGAAGCAAATTAAATTCCCAAGGGAATCAACTTCTATTGTATTAACGTAATTTTTGATGTTTTCGCGAATAAAGTTTCTAACATCACCTTCATCACCCGATGCGCCATCAAGATTTGATAGTTTAGTGAGTAGCATATTTAGCTCCTTTGAGCATATTCGAGTTTAAGTGGCTGATAAAAAGGGAAATTAACCGGGCTGTTCTGTTTATATCCTTTAATGTAACAACTTCGCACGGTGTATGCATATAGTAGAGAGGAATAGATACAAGAATTGTAGGGATTCCCTCGCGTGAAATCTGAATACCGCTTGCATCCGTTCCTGTAACTCCTGGTTCTGCCTCTATCTGATAGGGGATTTCATAATCCTTTGCGATTTTTACGATTTCATTTTGTAGTCCTGGGTGTATGTTAGGACCAATTGCAATTACAGGCCCTTTATCAAGTTCTATATATTCTTCTTTTGGGAAACCTGATTGTCTCGCAAATCCAACATCAATAGCGATCCCAACATCTGGAGATATATTGTATGAGCTGGTAAGGGCGCCCAGTCCAGTAATCTCTTCCTGAACAGTAAAAACTCCGTAAACATCCCAATTATGAATTATTCTTCCGAGTTCGTACAAGATAAAGATCAGGGCAGTAACACTTGCTCTATTGTCAAGTGATTTTCCACAGTATCTTTCATTTAATAGTTCCTCGAGGTTTTTGTTAAGACTTATAAAGTTTCCAACTTCAACATTTTTTTTAAGTTCTTTTTGTGTAAGTCCTACATCAATGAAGAGGTCTTCAATTGACAGGACTTTATCCTTCTTCTCTTTTGGATGAAAATGCGGTGGGATATTTCCTATTATTCCTTTTAGAGGTTTTTTACCATGGACAATTACTTCCTGACCAAGAAGAATTCGTTCATCGAATCCCCCAATTGTTGAGAATCTCAAGAAATTTCCATCAAAGGAGGCGACCATTAATCCTATTTCATCTATGTGGGCTGCCAGCATAACCTTACCGTCACTTTTCTTTCCTTTTTTAAACGCTATAAGGTTTCCAATTCTATCTTCTTTGTATGAAACAGGAAGTTTTTTGAGTTCTCCCTTGACTATATCCTTTGAATTCTTTTCTTGTGCTGAAACTCCTTCTGATTCAGAAAGTCTTGTTAACAATTCTTTTAGTTCAACCATAGCATCTCCTCTTAAATACCAATCAAGATTTTCAATCAATCTTAATTGATAGGATATCAAGTATTCTCTCAAGATCCTCTTTTGAATAAAATTCTATAACTAATTTTCCGGATTTTCCTCTTTTCTGGATAATGCATCGTGTTCCGAATTTTTCTCTGAGAATACGCTCAATTTCGTTCGAAAAGATGTCTTTTTCCTTTGATTTTTTGATAGTTTTAACCTTTTTGTGAATCAATTTTTCTACATCTCTGACACTCAAGTTCTTTCTTATAATCGCCTTCGCAATGGATAACATCTGTGTTTCATCCTTGAGTGAAAGGAGTGTTCTTGCATGACCCTCAGAAATTTCATTTCTCATTACCATAGATTGAATGGGGTTTGGAAGTTTTAGAAGCCTGAGTCTATTTGTTACCGTTGACCTTTCTTTAACAATAACTTTTGAAACCTCTGATTGAGTCAATCCAAATTCATTAATAAGCCGTTTGTATGCCCTCGCTTCTTCGATTGGGTTAAGATCCTTTCTCTGTAGGTTCTCTATTAATGCAATTTCAAGAACTTCCCTGTCTGTTAATTCCTTAATTACTACAGGGATTTTTCTCAAACCTGCTTTCTTAGCTGCTCTGTAACGTCTTTCTCCACAGACAAGTTCGAAGAGTTTTCCACTTTTTCTTACGATGACGGGTTGAATTATCCCTTTGCTTTTTACTGAATCTATCAGACTCGCAATCTCTGCATCGCTGTAATCTTCCCGTGGTTGAAAGGGATTGGGACGTATGGAGGATAATTCTAATGAAAAAATATCCTTTTTAAGGTCATGCTCGGGAAAGAGGGCACCAAGACCTTTTCCTAAAACTCTTTTACTCATTTTTTAGAATCTCCTGTGCTAAGTTGATGTAGCTTTTTGCACCTGTAGAGTTAATGTCATAAAGGGCAATTGGTTTCCCAAAACTTGGTGCTTCGGCAAGTCGGACATTCCTGGGAATTATGGTTTTGTAAACCTTGTCACCAAAATATTTTTTTACCTCTTCATAAACCTGGTTCGAAAGATTTAATCGGGAATCGTACATTGTAATTAGTATTCCTTCAATTTCTAAATCTTTGTTATAATTTTTTTGGACAAGTTCAATCGTGTTTAGAAGTTTTCCTAACCCTTCAATTGCATAAAATTCGCTTTGTATTGGAATAAGGACTGAATCTGATGCAACAAGTCCATTTATTGTTAGCAGTCCCAGAGATGGCGGACAGTCGATTATTATAAAATCATAATTTTTCCTTATTTTATGAATTGATTCCTTCAATCTGAATTGCCTATTTTCTGTATCTGCAAGTTCTACCTCTGCCCCGACAAGTCCAACCTCTGAAGGAGCTAAACTGAAATGACCTAATTCGGTTTGGAGAATAATTTCACTAATATCAATATCAGAGATAAACAAATCATATACAGTGTGGCTAATTCCATTCCTTGAGAAACCAAGTCCGCTTGTTGCATTTGCCTGTGGGTCAATATCGATAAGCAGAACGTTCTTTTCTGCTATTGCAATACTTGTTGAGAGATTTATAGCCGTTGTTGTTTTTCCTACTCCACCCTTTTGATTTGCAAGAGCGATGATCCTTGACAGTATAACCTCCTAAATTCAATAATTAATAAACATAGTCATCTTTTCAGTTTATCTTATTAAATAATAGGATATAAATAACAGATAAAGAAGCCTTTGTCAAGAAAAATTGATTTTTAGCAAGTTGGTTTATTCCTTTAATATCTCGAATTAATGTTCACCTATTTCTTGTATTATACGGTATGTATCCATCGTAATGGTAATCCTAATTGTTTCTTGACAATAAGACTGATTTTTGATATAAATTGAATATGGGAAAACAAACATTAGAGCAAAGGTTATGGAGTGTGGCTGATAAGTTGAGGGCGAATTCCAAACTAAAGGCAACAGATTATGCTGAGCCTGTTTTGGGTTTAATCTTTCTAAGATTTGCTGATTTTAGATTTCAAAATGTTGATATGCGATTAAGAGAAGGTAGAGCAGTTCCCGAAACTCGGGCTATGAAAATGAGGGAACGAACACTTACTCCAGAAGATTATCAAGCACTCGGAGTAGTGTATTTACCCAAAAATGCTCGTTATAGTTATCTTTTAAATCTACCTGAAAGCAGAAATATTGGAAAAGCAGTCAATGATGCTATGAAAGCGATTGAAAAGACAAATTCAAGCCTTAAGGGAGTTTTGCCAAAATCATTTATAAAATTAGACAATTTTGTACTTATTGGTCTTCTGAAGAACTTTTCAGAAATTCCTATGGATGCAGAAGGTGACCATTTTGGAAAGATTTATGAATACTTTCTGGGTAAGTTCGCAATGGCTGAAGGCAGAAAAGGTGGAGAATTCTTTACGCCAACATCAATTGTAAAATTGATTGTTGAGATAATTGAACCTTTTGGGGGAAGAGTCTTTGATCCTGCTTGCGGTTCTGGTGGTATGTTTGTGCAAAGCTTTAATTTTGTAAAACACCATCAGAAGAAAGGAAATGA
>JAGMEZ010000084.1 GCA_023127905.1 Caldifarciminota bacterium | reverse complement strand
GCTCGATATTGATGATGAGGACAAAAAGCTGATACAAACACGTCCAGCGTTCGGAGGTAATATTATGGCAACTATCATTACACCGAACAACAGACCACAAATGGCGACTGTCAGACATAAGGTAATGAAGGAACTTCCAATAGACAAATCAAGAAAAGGTGAAATCGTGAGGAAAAAGTTCTCAAGAGAAATCCTTAGTTCAAGAAGTAAATTCATTGAATTTGTAGAAGACCTTTCACAGCAGGTTAAACTAACTGAAGCTGATATTATCGTATCAGGAGGACGAGGGATTGGATTCCCGGAAAATTTCAAGATTATTCATTCTCTGGCAGATATTCTTCATGGTGCAGTTGGCGCATCCAGACCTGTAGTTGATGAAGGCTGGATTCCATTTTCACACCAGGTTGGACAAACCGGAAAAACTGTTTCTCCAAAACTATACATCGCTATCGGAATTTCTGGTTCTATACAACATTTAGCTGGAATTCAATCATCCGAAGTAATATTTGGAATTAACAAGGATCCCGATGCACCTATTTTTAAAGTTTGTGATTACGGTATAGTTGGAGATCTTTTTGAGGTTGTACCTCTCCTTACTGAGAAACTTAAATCGGTATTACAACCCACAAAGAAGAATGAAACATAGAGTAGAGAAAAAAAATGTTTTAGAGTGGAGTGTACATTCTTTAACAGAAGGCGAGAATAAATTTCATCTCTCATTAAAACCCGAAGACATTGGAATCGATATCATCACACGTAATAAAATGATAGAAAGTGATATTAACTTAAAAAGGAATGGATCCGAGATTTTATTAGAGGGGGAAGTAAAGTTTTCACTGGATCTGGACTGTTCACGTTGTTTTAAACAATTTACACTTAATAAAAATGAGAAAATCTATGCATATTTTATAAAAAGAAAACCATCTGTTAATGCAGAGAACAAAGATTTATCAGAAAAAAATGTTAAAGCAGAATATTATGAAAATGATACAATTAATATTTCACCAGTTCTCTCCGATACAATTAATCTTTCCCTTCCAATAAAACCTCTCTGTCGGAATGACTGTAAAGGACTTTGTCCATTTTGCGGTGTTGATCTGAATAATAACCAATGCAATTGTAAAAAAGAGAAAATGGATCCCAGGTGGGAACCGCTGAAGAAACTGATGAAAAACAAATAGGAGGAATTGTGGCGCTACCAAAGCAGAAGCAATCAAAAACAAGAGGAAAAAAAAGAAGGACTCATTGGAAATTAACTTTTCCAGGACTCATTAGATGCCCACACTGTCACAGTTTGAAACTTTCCCATAGGGTATGTCGAAACTGTGGATACTACAAAGGAAAAGAGATAATTAAAATCAAAGAGAAATAATGCGCATAGCAATCGATGCGATGGGTGGAGATAAAGCACCATTAGTAAACATCAAGGGGTCTATTGAAGCAATGAAGCAAGTTAGCGACCTCCAAATAGTCCTTACTGGTAGAGATAAAGTTATAAAGGATTGCTTTTCTAAATTGAATGTTTCACATAAAGGTTTCGACATCATTAACGCCCCTCAGATTGTTGACACTCATGAAAAACCTGCGGATGCATTCAGAAAGAAAAAAGAATCATCCATTGCTATGGGTATTAAATTGCTAAAAGATAAAAAAGTAGATGCTTTCGTCAGCGCAGGTAATACTGGTGCAGTAGTTGCCTTTTCGATATTCACGCTCGGGAGATTAAAAGGGGTTTTAAGACCTGCTCTTGCAACATTTTTCCCGACGGAGACATCGTGTAGTTTAGTCCTTGATGTTGGAGCTACATCTGATTCTAAAGCAATAAATCTCTTGCAATTCGCTATTATGGGTTCGATATATTTCGAAAAAATAATTGGCAAACCGAACCCTACTGTTGGGTTGCTGAGCATTGGCGAGGAAAGCACAAAAGGGAAAGAACTCACCTATGAGGCATTCAATCTTATTGAAAAAAGCAAGTTGAACTTTGTAGGAAATATTGAAGGAAATGATATTCTATGCGGTAAGGCTGATGTTGTAGTTACAGACGGGTTTGTAGGAAATGCTATTCTCAAATTTGGAGAAAGCATTGTCCGTATAATCGTAGATTCCATCAGAAATGCTGTAAAATCCAAAATTCGATACAAAATTGGCGGAATCCTCCTTCGTCCTGCAATAAGGGGATTATTTAATAAAATGAGTTACGAGGCATACGGAGGTGCTGCACTTCTTGGGGTTAACGGAATCACCATTGTTTCCCATGGAAGATCAAGCGAAAAGGCAATTACAAATGCGATTTTAACTGCACAGAAAGAAGCACAAGAAAAAATAAATGAAATAATAAGTGAAAAAATAAAAGACACAAAAATAGAGGATAAAAATGAATAAAGTTGCATTTATATTTCCTGGTCAGGGTTCACAATATGTTGGCATGGGAAAATCCATCTATGATAATTTTGATGAAGCAAAAAGAGTATACAACCAGGCAGAGAAAGTTCTCGGTATTCCTCTCAGAAAAATTTCGTTCGAAGGACCGGAGGAAACACTGAAGGAATCAAAAAACGCTCAGGTCTCAATACTTGTTCACAGTTATTCTATCTACTCTATCCTCAAACCAATAAT
>JAGMEZ010000083.1 GCA_023127905.1 Caldifarciminota bacterium | reverse complement strand
ATGTCTGGAAACATATCAATCGGTAATTTTGTAAGAGAAATAAATCCAAAGATGATAAGTGCTAAGAAGAACATAGAAACAGCCAGCGGTCTTTTAATCGATATCTCTGTTATTCTCATTCTTCACCCCGTCTATGATTTCTAATCATAATTGATTATACAGATTATTTTCAGAATTTTTAATTTAAGGCTCTCTTTCAATGGGATTTACTTTTTCACCGCCTGCCAGCCGTTCTTGACCTATAATTACAACTTTTTCGCCTTCCTCTAACCCTTCCAGAATTTCAATATTTTTATCACCCATAATACCAACAGTGACTTCTCTCCGTTCTGCAGTACTATCACTCACTACAAAGATAAATCCTTTCAGGTATGCATCCTTTGGAATCATAAGAACATCCGTACTCTCTCCAAGTTTTATTTGTACTCTCGTTGTCATACCAGGTTTCAGTTTCCTTTCAGGATTGTTAATTGTTGCCTTAATACTTACGGTACGAGTCATCTCATCAATTACAGGACTGATTTCTGAGATTTTCGCTGTAAAAATTTCCTCTGGCAGGGCATCACTTTCAACGAATACAGTATTTTTATTACTTACACATCCTATATCAATTTCCGAAACATTAAATACTACTTTCACTAACGAATAATCGATCACAGTAGCTACTGGTTCTTGCGGTGAAACCATCGACCCAATATCAACCATTACCTTTGAAATGTTACCTCTAAAAGGAGATTTAATAAATCCCTCTTCATATTCGAAACCTATTGTCTCGTTTCTAATCGCCATTATTTTGCTGTTTTTATATACTGACGAACCTTCCTTCACCATTATCCTTGTAATACGACCCATTGTCTCTGGAAAAACCTCAGCTGTTTTCTTTGCTGTTATCGTACCTAACACTTCGCATGAACTCACAATATCTCCCCTAACTGCTTTTATAATCTCAACCGGGAGATGATGTTTTTCAACCTCATTTCCCCTCCCCCTTTTCGAACATTGCATTCTCAGAAACACAAGAATAATCAATACAATTATTACTACAACAATAACCAAGACCTTTCGCATTTATTCCTCCTTACCAATCGCCTTGTATAAAGCAGCTCGGGACGAATGACAGTTCTTCAACGATGAAAGATAGTTTGTTTTCGCCTGCATCTGGGCAAGTTGAGTATCAAGGTATTCAAGATTAGTTACAAGACCGTTTCTATACCTTGTCTCAATGATTTCAAATGCCTTCTCAGCCTGATTTACATTTTCTCGTGCCGCTACAATCCCCTCCTTTGCTGCCGTAAGACTAAAAAATGCTTGCTTTACCTCAACAGTAATTGCTTTCTCAAGATTTTTTTTCGCCAATTCTGCTTCCTTCAGTACTAACAGCGCTTCTTCATATTGATATCTTATCTTGAATCCCGAGAAGACTGGAAACTGGAAACCTATATTAAATGTTAGATTCGAACCCCATTCATCTCCCCCATAACCAAACGGTTTTTTTCGTTCGTACATTGCACCTGCAACAATTGTTGGAAGTGTTA
>JAGMEZ010000082.1 GCA_023127905.1 Caldifarciminota bacterium | reverse complement strand
AGCCGCTTAAAAAAGATTGAATTCATTCTACCGTATAAAACATTCATCAACATAGTTTTTAATTATTTCCTTTGAACATTCAAGCTTCATTTGGGAAAATGCAAACTCATTGACAAACTTACTATGTAAGGTCTTTGACGGTACAAGTTTTTGAAGAATATAGCGTTTTGCGCCTTTAATCATTTCTCCTATTTCCAATATATCTTCTTCTGATAATAGTGAGTTCACACAGGTTGTTCTAAACTCATAGTCAAGTCCAGAATTTGTAATAAGATTGATACATTTTTCAATTTCTTCAGTATCAACGTTTACCCCTGTAATTTCTTTATATTTCTTTAAAGGTGCTTTGATATCCATTGCTATATAATCAATAAGATTTTTACTGATTATTTGCTCTAAAACGATAGAATTACTGCCATTAGTATCTAATTTCACTAAGTATCCCATATCCTTTATCTTTTGGACAAATTCTTCTAAATCATTCTGTATTGTAGGTTCCCCACCAGTTATTTCAACAGCGTCAATTTTCCCTTTTCGTTTTTCTAAAAAAGAAAATATAGTATCATAACTAATTGTTTGCTGAAAACGGTTTGGATCAACAAGTTCAGGATTATGACAGTAGGGACACCTGAAGTTGCAGCCTTGTGTGAAGACAATTGCACATATCTTGCCAGGATAATCAATTAAAGAAAAATACTGAAGGCCAGCAATTATCATCTCACTCTATCTATTTTAAAAGTTTTCCTCAATTTAAACTCTTCTCTTTTGCCTTCGTTCCATTGATTTAGTGGACGGAGATAGCCTACTACTCGTGAATAGACTTCACATTTCATTTTGCATTTTGGACATACTCGATGTTCCCCAGATAAATAACCATGAGTTGGGCAGATACTAAATGTTGGCGTTATGGTAAAATAGGGTAGGTGGTAATTCTCACATATTTTGCGAATTAAGTTTTTAACACTCTCAGAATCTGTAATCCGCTCTCCTACATAGATGTGCAGAACAGTTCCACCCGTGTATTTCGTCTGGATATCATCTTGCAAATCAAGTACTTCAAAGACATCATCTGTATAACTTACGGGAAGTTGAGTAGAATTGGTATAAAAGGCTTTTGCAGCTCTATTGTATTCCTCTTCATTTGCACATATTATATGCGGGAACTTTTCTTTATCTATTTTAGCCAATCTATATGATGAACCTTCTGCAGGAGTTGCTTCTAAATTATAGTTATTCCCTGTCTCTCTTTGAAACTCCAAGATCTTGTTCCTCATAAAATCCAGCACTCTCAACGCAAAGTCTTTTCCTCTTTTATGTGCGATATTCACGCCTAATAGGTTTAAGGAGGCTTCATTCATCCCAATAAGCCCAATAGTAGAAAAATGATTTTTCCAGTATTGACCTAATTTGTTTTTTACATTACGCAGGTAAAATTTTGTATATGGATAAAGGTTATTTTCTGTAAACTTTTCTAAAACTTTCCTTTTTAGCTCTAAACTCTCCTTTGCAAGAAGCATCAATTTTTGTAAATGTTGTATAAATTCATCCTTATCTTTAGATAAATAACCCAATCTTGGCATATTTATTGTAACAACCCCTATTGATCCAGTTAAAGGATTAGCTCCAAATAGTCCACCGCCTCTTTTTTCTAACTTGCGAAGGTCAAGTCTCAAGCGACAACACATTGATCTCGCATCTTCAGTAGACATATCAGAATTGACAAAATTAGAAAAATAGGGGATTCCATATTTCGCAGTAACCTGCCACAACAGCTTTAAATCAGCGTTGTCCCACTCGAAATTTGTTGTAATATTGTAGGTAGGGATCGGGAAAGTAAATACTCTTCCCTTTGCATCTCCTTCTGACAAAACTTCCAAGAAAGCTTTATTTAGGATATTCATCTCTTTTTGAAAATCCCCGTAAGTAGCATCTTTTAGTTTTCCACCAATTATCACAGGCATGTTAATATAGTTGTCTGGAACTTTCAGGTCCATAGTGATATTTGTGAATGGTGTCTGGAAGCCAACTCTTGTTGGTACGTTTATATTGAAAATGAATTCTTGTATAGCTTGTTTAACCTCTTTATAATTTAATCTATCATACCTAATAAAAGGAGCTAACAAGGTGTCGAAATTTGAAAAGGCTTGCGCTCCAGCTGCCTCACCTTGTAGGGTATAAAAGAAATTTACAATTTGTCCTAAGATACTGCGAAAATGCCTTGCAGGTTTGCTTTCCACTTTGCCAGATACTCCTTGAAAACCTTCTAAGAGTAAGTCCTGTAGATCCCAACCAACACAGTAAATAGAGAGAATATTTAGATCATGAATGTGAAAATCTCCATAAATGTGGGTGTCTCTAATTTCCGGTGGATATATTTTGTACAACCAATAAGTTTTGCTGATTTCAGAAGATATATAATTATTTAATCCCTGTAGAGAATATGCCATATTACTATTCTCGTTTACTTGCCAATCTGACTTTCCTAAGTATTGATCAATTAAATCCACTCCAGCCTTGGAAACAACTTCTCTTATCTTTTTATGTTGGTCACGATAAATTATATATGCTTTTGTGGTTCTCTTATAAGGTGATGAGATCAAAATTGTTTCAACAATATCCTGAATTTCCTCTACGGAAGGAATTCTATTTGATATTATTTGATTGGC
>JAGMEZ010000081.1 GCA_023127905.1 Caldifarciminota bacterium | reverse complement strand
CATCATTTCCATAAACCAGAGAATAGCTATAATCATTACCACTTACCTGTCCATTATAGTGATAAACCCAATTTGGATTCTGGGCATAAAGCCCAAACCCAAACGTAAAGCAACTGATAATGAGAATTATCAATCTCATTTATACCTCCTCTACTTCAGAATACACACTTTTCTCTTTTCAATTTTATCACCGAGTTTAACTTGCAGAAAATAGATACCAGTTGGCAATAATAAGGGTAGATTATGTTCAGATCTTCCACTCGTAACTATAATTTCTTTAGACAACACCCTTTGCCCAAGGATATTGAATAGGGAAAGATCGACCTTACTTAAGGAAGATGAGTAGGATATAAAAAATCTGAGACTTCCATTCAACTGCAAAGTTGGCACATGAAATGAACAGAGATTATTATTACTTCTATCCTCCTCAACACCTGTAGTAGGGTCAAGACTCACAATGGCAAAATCATTAAGGGTCTCGATATTTCGCACCGTTCCTGCAATATAGAGATTTCCATCAGTCCCGTAAACAATAGAATACGCATAATCATTAGTATTTGATGACCCATCAAGGGTATAAATCCAACGTTCAGCTCCTCCCTGGGTAAGACTTATAACCGTGAAATCAAAACTACTACCATTCCAACTCTCTCCTGCAATATGGATATTATTATCTGCACCATAGACAATAGAGATTGCAACATCACAACCATTTGCAGGAGCATTATATCGATATACCCAGCGCTCTTGACCTGATGAATCGAGGCTAATGACTATAAAATCATCTGAGTTTGTAGACCCCTTACTCACACCCGCTGCATAAATATTTCCATCATCTCCATAGGTAATACAATTTACATAATCAGTACCATTTGCAGGACCATTGTATCGATATACCCAGCGTTCATTTCCAGAAGAATTAATACTGACCACTGCAAAATCGCCACCTGTACCATTTCCATAGCTATATCCTGCAATGTAAATATTTCCATCAGTGCCATAAGCAATAGAATTCGGGTAGTCTGTACTATTTCCAGTTCCATTATATCGGTAGACCCAGTTTTCCTGACCTGAATTATCAAGACTTATTAGCACAAAATCGAGCGAGGACCCCCATCCATGACTCTCGCCAGATGCATAGATATTGCCATCATCACCATACACGATTTCGTGGGCACGATCATGGTAATAGCCAGAACCATCATACGTGTAAACCCAGCGCTGGGAACCAGAATTATCCACACTCAATACAAGGAAATCGTCGAATGTACCGTCACCACGGCAATATCCTGCTGCATAAATATTTCCATCGATTCCATACGCTATTGAAGAAGAGATATCATTACTGTCAACAGGACCATTATATTCATAAATCCAGCGTTCCTGTCCTGAATTATCCAGACTTATTATTGAAACATCGTTTAGTGTATTGTGGTTATAGACATCCCCAACTGAGTAAATATTTCCATCATTACCATAGACAATGAATTTCCCGTAGTCATCAGCATTTGCTGGTCCATTATATTTATAAACCCATCTTTCACTTCCAGAATTGTCCACACTAAGCATGAGATAATCCAGATAAATCCCACGGGTATATCCAATACCATAGATATTTCCGTCACTACCGTAAACAATCTGATAAGCCCTTTCATAACCACTGGCAAAACCATTATAATGATATGTCCATAGTTCTCCACCGCCAGAGTTAAGACCTATAACAGTAAAATCAGTTGTAGTTTCAACACTCCTTCCTGCAACGTAAATGTGTCCATCTGTCCCATAGACTAAAGCATAGGCACGGTCATAATTATAATATCCTGACCCGCTATAATTATACACCCAGCGCTCAGACCCAGAAGCAGTCAGACTTATAACTGCAAAATCATCGTATGTCCCATCACTATCTATTATTCCTGAAATATAAATGTTTCCGTCTCCGCCATAAACAATAGAATTAGCTTCATCAGAACTATTTCCAGAACCATTGTATCGATAAACCCAGCGTTCAGAACCGAGATTATTTAGACTCACAACAAAAGCATCCAATCCTGGTGTGCTTCCTCCATTACTTTCTCCTGCCACGTAAATATTACCATCATCACCATAGTCAATAGCATATGCCTTGTCTGTGCCATTACCAGGTCCATTATACTGATAGATCCAGCGTTCGCTTCCTGAAGAGGTAAGACTTATTACTGCAAGATTATATCCTTCCGAACTGCTCTGGCAATATCCTCCAGCATAGATATTGTTATCATTACCATAAACTACGCAAAGAACCTCATCTGTTAAACTGTCAGGACCATTATACCGGTATCGCCATCTCTCTGAACCATTAGAATCAAGACTTATTATCATGAAGTCATTACCAGTTTCACTGGTATCGCTCCTTCCAGCAACATAGATATTGCCGTCATCACCATATGCAATGGCATATGCCTCATCATAGGATGAGTCTGCATCATAATGATAAACCCAGCGCTCACTACCTGTAGATGTCAAGCTTATGACTGTAAAGTTATTGCTTGTTAAAGAATCTCTACTCTTACCAGCCACATAGATATTATTATCATTACCATAGGAAATACAAAGTGCCTCGTCATTTTGATCATCCGAACCATTAAAACGATACACCCATCTTTCCGTACCTGAGGAGTTTAGACTCACAACTGTGAAATCGCGTCCAGTCCCAACTCCTTCGCTGTAACCTGCGACATAGATGTTATTGTCAACACCATAGATAATACAATGAACCCCATCACTAAAATCTCCTGGTCCATTATAATTATATGTCCATTGTTCAGTCCCCGAGGAATTTAGACTGACAATCGTAAAATCAGTACTCGAAGGTCCGGATGATTCTCCAGCAATATAGATGTTTCCATCAGTGCCATAAACAATAGCGCGCGCAATGTCTGAACAATGCTCTTGCCCATCATAAAAGTAAACCCAGTTTTCATTCTGTGCCCAAAGACTTATAGGAATTAAACATATAAGAATAGATAATTTATTAAACATCATGACCTCCTTATAATGAATATGTCAAGACGCCGTTGATAGGGAAACACATCATATATCTTTAATTAGCTCTGCCCTCAACTGGCAACTGGCAGATGATAACTATTAACTGAATAAATGGATAGTGGAAAACACGTACTCATTCTGAGCGTATGATCATTATCTTTTAGTTCGTCCTGTGTAAGATTTCTAAAGCGCTATCGACTATATAATACTCCTACTTAAGAGGGCCTAAAGACTTCTCTACCTCGTCAATAAATTCCCCTGATTTTACAACTGCAGTCAGTTTATTTATATCATTATAAAGCGCTCTATCTTCTTCAAGATGTTCTACATACTTTCGCACAATATCGTAAGCAATCTGGACACCCTTCCCAGGTTTCAATGGCTTTCTGAAATCCATAGCTTGTGCTCCTGCCATTAATTCTATTGCCACGACTGCATTCGCATTCTCAATAATCTGTCGTGTTTTTATTGCCGTTGTCATTCCCATACTTACAAAATCTTCTTGATCTGCTGCTGCGGGGATTGAGCCTGTAACAGCCGGATGACTTAAAATTCTATTTTCGCACACAAGAGAACCTGCCGTATACTGGGATAACATCAATCCTGAGAACACACCTGCTCCCTTTGTAAGAAATGCGGGTAAACCCATACTCAGGTGAGGATTCATTAATCTATTCAATCTTCTCTCTGAAAGTACGCAGACAGTGGTAACAGCAGTTCCAAGGAGTTCAAGACCAAAAGCAAGCGGGGCACTCTGGAAGTTAGCTCCCGTCAGACAAACGCCACCATCATCCTCGAAGAAAAGTGGATTATCCCCTACCCCATTCAACTCTATTAGAAACATTTCTCTTGCAAACTTAAAAGCATCTTTTGATGCGCCAACAACCTGTGGAGTACTCCTTAAACTGTATGCATCCTGAACCTTTTTCCCTTTCTGTTTAAGAAGTTCACTCTCTTCTACCAGTCGCCTGATGTTTTGCGCCGTCTCAATTGCACCTGGATAGCCACGTGCCTTGTGTATCCTCTCATCGTATGCAATCATATTCGCATTTAGAACTTCAAGTGTCATCGCAGCAGCAATCTCCGAAGTTTTTAGCCATCTTTCTGCATCGTGTATTTGAATGGTACCCATCCCAGTAACAACATTCGAGCCATTTATCGTTGCCAATCCATCTCTTGCTTCAAACTTAATAGTTGGAATATCTGCTGCATCCATTGCCTCTTTTCCACTCATTCTTTTTCCCTTATAGAATGCTTCTCCTTCTCCTATAAGAACAAGAGCCATCTGTGCCATTGGCGAAAGATCTCCAGAAGCCCCCACCGATCCTTTCTGGC
>JAGMEZ010000080.1 GCA_023127905.1 Caldifarciminota bacterium | reverse complement strand
GGTATTTAATTAAATGCGAAATTTAGTTATTAGGTAATTGCGTAATTTAGTAATTTAAAAGATACGTTTGTTCGTTTTGATCGTTTAATTCATTTAGTTCGTTTAAATCGTTTCCTTCTTGTTTTCGCTTTCTAATATTGGTTTTAGATTTCACTTTTCACTTTTGACTTTTAACTTTCCGTACGCCTTCTCCGACACTCCGATACTCCGTTTCACCGTTTCCAAGTTATTCTCCCTGTTATTCTCTCTCGTTGCGAAGCAACTCATACCGTTCCGAAGGAACAATTCTTTAACTTTTAACTCTTAACTTGTTACTTGCAACTTGCTACTTGTAACTTTGTAATCTCCGTTTCTCCGACACTCCGATACCCCGATTCTCCGTTTCGCTTCCATTATCTCTCTTATCTCCCAATTTTACCTTTTATGTAAAATGCGTATTGCTGTTGTTTCTTTTCGGACTTTTGAATATGGAGGAGTAGAAAGATATGCATATGAACTGATCAACTATCTTTCTAAGAAGGTCGAGGTTCATCTTTTTACACACACATTTTCTGGTGATACCAATGCAACCGTACATATAATTCCTTCAATTGGAAAGAAGGACCTTTTTTCAGTAAACAGTTTTATGCTCTTCCTTAAGAAAAAAATAGATAGGAATTCTTTTGATATTATCCATTCCATGGGTCCGCTTTATTTATACCCGGATATAGTTACAACACACATATGTCAGAAGCGATTATTATTGGAAAAAGAGAACTTCTTTGAAGATTTCTCTTTTTTAAGGAAATATTATTGGAAAGTAAGAACTCATGCTGCAGTAAATTTTCAAAAGAGAAGCTTTACCAATGCAAATAAAGTAATAGCTGTTTCTTCCATGCTTGCGAAAGAAATTAAAAAGGAATATGGAATAAAAAATGTATTGGTAGCTCATCCCGGAATTGACAATAAGTTTTTCCAACATGTTGATGTTTCTGAAAGGAAAAAGAAGAGAGAAAGTATGGCGATAGATGATGATGCGGTCGTTATTCTTTTTGTCGGTGGACAGTGGGAGAGAAAGGGACTTAAGCATGTGATAAACTCACTTTCAGGTCTAACTGGAAATGTAATGCTTCTTGTAGTAGGAAGGGGTGATAAGAAGAGATACCTGAATCTTGCAAAGCGTTGTGGAGTTGATAATAGGATCATTTTTCTTGGATTCAAGAAAAATGTTATTGATTGTTATAGAATTTCTGATATACTTGTTCTTCCAAGCAGCTATGAAAGTTTTGGCTATCCTGTTCTTGAGGCTATGGCTATGGGGCTTCCTGTTGTGGTAAGTGATCAGGTTGGAGCTTCTGAGCTTATCGAAGAAGGGAAAACAGGTTATATTGTAAGAAAAGGCGATGATGAAAAAGCATTCTTATCAAAGATTAAAAAACTTATAGATATAGGTCCAGGGTCCTTCTCCAGAAGGACAAGAGAGAAGGCAGAAGAGTTTCGGTGGGAAAGGAAAATCGAAGAGATTCTATCTGTCTATGAGGAAATCCTTCGAAGTAAGAGTAGTTAAAGATGGATGGAAGCACAAGAATTGTTTCATTAGTTTAATTACTCTTATTGGTTTGATTGGTTTCATTTGTTAACAGATAAGCAGGCTACATGGAGTTTACCCTGAGCTTGTCGAGAGGATATTCGCAATGACATTAGTGCTCCGTCTATTATTGGAGACATAAAAAGAAAGGAGTAGATGATGACTTCCACATTTCATGAAATGTGGAAGTCATCGATTGGAAAATTATGGATATTCTACAAAGATTATTTAAGAGTGTTTCCGGAAAGACAAGAATTGATATTCTTCTCCTACTTCTTCAGAAAGGGGAGCTATCAGTTAGTGCTATTGCGGGAGAACTTAACAGAAAAATAAATACGATTTCCAGGAACCTCGGTATTCTGGAGAAAGATAACTTTGTGAAGACACGTCATACATCTTCCCATGTTTTCTATTCAATTAAGGAGAAGGAGAAATATAACTATAATTTGGCAATTCTTCAGATATTGAGAGATCGTATTTTGGAGATAAAGAGAAGAAAATGACTTCCACATTTCATGAAATGTGGAAGTCATGGTTTGGGGATTGTTCTAAAGGGAGGTAAATTGGGAAAAGGATGGTTATGAGGAAGAAACGTATTCTTTTTTTTGATCACACTGCAAGAATGAGTGGAGGAGAAAGAAGCTTGCTGCTTATCCTTAAAAAGATCGATAAAACGAAGTTTGAACCATTTCTCGTTACTCCCGAGGATGGTCCTCTTTCCAAAGAAGCAGGATTGATCGGAATAAAGACGGAGACGATTGGTATTCCTGGAGTTGTTTTAGAAAGGAAAAGGACAGAAACCAGTATTATTTTCCTTCTTTTTTCTTTTATAGCTTTACTCCCTACGGTTCTTCGGCTTGTTTTATTTATTAAAAAAAGGGGAATAGACCTTATATACACGAACAGCCAGAAGGCGCATATTATCGGTCTTTTTGCAGGTCTTTTTTCTGGTATACCTGTTATCTGGCACTTTAGAGATATCTTAAACGAAGGGTATCTGAGGAAACTTGTGACGTTTCTCGGGGTTCGATTCGCAAAAGCTATTATCGCAATTTCTAAAGCAGTTGCAGAACAATTTGTTATATTAGGAAGAACGAATAAAAGAATAAAAGTTATATATAACGCTATTGATGTGGATGATTTCGAGGAAAGGCAAAAGGACTCAAAAACCAATTTACGAAAAGAATATAAACTGCCGCCGAATTCTAAAATCATTGCATCTATAGGACAGATAGCGCAGTGGAAAGGTCAGGAGTATCTTATTTACACTGCAAGAGAACTCGTAAAAAGTTTTAGTAATCTCTATTTTTTTATTATTGGTGAATCACTGTTTAAGGAAGATGATTATAAAGAAAGGATTCAAAAACTTGTCATGGAGTTCGGACTTGAAAAGAAGGTGTTTTTCACAGGATTCAGATGGGATATTCCCGGGGTAATGTCTAATATTGATGTTTTGCTTCATACAACCGTTGAACCTGAACCTTTTGGGCGTGTTCTGATAGAAGCAATGGCTGCAGGGAAGCCAGTGATTGCATTTGATAATGGTGCAGCAAGCGAGGTATTAAAGGATGGTACAGGTTTGCTTGTTGCTCCATTTGATTCAAAAGCTCTTGTGAATGCCGTTGTTATGTTAATGAGGGATAAAGAGATTTATAAACGTATCACAGAAAAAGGAAGATTGTGTGTAAGAGAGAGATTTGATTATTCAGTACTTATGGAAAAAATTGAGGAGATACTTGAGTAAAGAGTACAAATGTTAGAGGGTAACTGACAGATAATGATTTCGAAATTGGAGATAGAGTGTGACACGAATTCTCTTGACTGTGATGTTTTAGTTTGTTATAAGAATAAAGTGAAGATTGATGAAGAGAGGTTTAAATGAAAGTTGCACTTATCCATGATTATCTTAATCAGTATGGAGGAGCAGAAAGGATTCTGGAGGTTTTTCATAAGCTCTTTCCAGATGCACCTGTTTATACTCTTATTTACGATCGCAGGCGTATGCCTGAACATTTTAAGAAATGGGACATAAAGGAGAGTTTTTTACGTAAATTCCCCTTCGAAAAGAAACTTTATGAGAAATATTTTCTTCTTATGCCACTTGCTATTGAAAGCTTTAACCTGAATGATTTTGATATGGTTATTTCTATTTCGAGTGCGTGGTCTAAAGGTGTTATAACTCTTCCATCAACTGTCCATATAAATTATATGTTGAATCCAATGCGGTTTGCATGGGATTCATACCATCCCCTACTTAGTGCAAGGAAAGGATTGTGTAAGGTTTTACTTTTCCTTGGCCTCTATTTTGTTCGCTTATGGGATGTGAATACAAAAAATCGTCCTGATAATGTAATTGCTATATCGAAAACAGTGGCTAAAAGGATAGAGAAATTCTATGGGATAAAACCGATGATAATTTACCCACCTGTTGATACTGAATTTTTTACCGTGGATGAAAGGGTAAAAAAAGAGCTGCAGAAGAGGTTTCAGGCAAGAGAT
>JAGMEZ010000008.1 GCA_023127905.1 Caldifarciminota bacterium | reverse complement strand
AAAAGTCAATTTTTTAATTATAGACCCCGAAGTTTTATTAGAAACGGGGGTTAACGATGTTACTGTATATCGAACCGAATGTGTAACTAATTCCAAATGATAACCAATACCTGTAATTTGTCTCCATTTCTTTCAATCTCAGGTAGACATCCTCCTCGGTTGTATCGCCTTTCCGAAGGCTCAACTGGTCGCGAATTATAGAATATCCACCACTAAATGAAAGAGACAATCCTGCAAATAATCTTAAAGAGACACCACCGTCTATCGTCAAACTTTTTTTCAAAAAATCATGATAGTAGTGCCTACCTGTAGCTGAGATGCTAACAGAACCCCAACACTCTGTCGTTGAGAATACAGTCTTAAGCGTTCCCCTGAAAAGCTTTTCTTGCATCTTTCCGTAAATAGTCTCTTCATAATAATCACCGTAGATATAAGAAATTCTATACTGAAATATGAATTCATGTCTCGTATAATCTGAATATGGAAATATGTTACATTCAACTGCAGGGGTTAATACGAATAAATTTTCATAATTGTTGTATTTACTCCTCCAATAACTTGACCAACAACCAAAGCTAAAATGTTCACCCAATGCATATGCATAGAAAGCATCTGAATTATAACTTTTCGATGTCGCTTTTAAAGTATTATCTCCAACCGTATACTGGTTCTTTAGAAAGCTGTAATATCCATCAATATTAAATTTCTGTTTCTCTGTTATCCTCCTCACATCACAATTGATACTATACCATAAACCAGTGTGTGCTTTTTCACCGTTAGCATATCCACGAATCCCTGTTTCAAAAACCCAATGATTCCATCTATCTTTCACTTCAGCCAGCCCTTCATCTTCCTCAAACTGAATTGAGATCAAATCTGCAAGAGGTGTTCGAGAAACAAATGGAACCAAACCCTGCTTTATTGTTTTAGTAAGGCTTTCCCTGATTTCATCTTCGGTTGCATCCACTGTTGAAACATATTTTAGTTCATAATTAAGGTCTTTAAATTCTTTCTGACCGTGGAAAGCAAGCGTATACTCATTTCCTCCGGAACCAGTATATTGCGACGTAATGATTAAATGAACATCCGATTCTTTCCGTTCTCTAACATAATTAACAAAAGTAATCTCAGTTTTAATATATAAAATATCGATCCATGCCTCGTTCTGAATGTATAATTTTGGCGCACATTTTCGGATATGGAAAGTATCCTGTTCGGCATCACCTACTTCTTGCGCGTTAGCAAAATAAAAACAACATAAAATTAAACAGACTGAAATAGCAATTGCTTTTCTCATATTTGTGTAACAGATTAGCCTACATAATATCTAATATGTATGAATTTATTTCAATATTCTTAATACCAGTATTATGTATAACATCTTTTATTGTTTTATTCAAGAAAAAACTTGAAAATTTTTCAATCGTGTTGTATAAATATATTACATAAGAATAAACGGAATAATGAATTTCTCATTTTTTAGACTAATGAATAAAAAAAGCAAATTTTCAACAGACCTTGAAATACTAAAGCAGGAAGTAGAAATAACATTTTACAAGAGTAGCGGACCCGGTGGGCAGCGGAAGAATAAGAAAGAGACTGCTGTTAGGATCTTCCATCCTCCATCGGGAATTACAGTAATTGCTACTGAGCACAGATCTCAGGCAAAAAATAAGGAATTAGCTTTTGAAAGGTTACAGGCAAAGCTAAAAAAGGTAAATAAGAAAAAGAAACAACGAAAACCCACAAAGATGCCCCACCGAATCAAAGAACAGATATTGAAGAAAAAAAAGGAACAGAGTGAAAAGAAAAAAATGAGGACGAAAGTGCATTTAACAACAGAGGACACAGAGTAATAAACAATTTCTTAGTCTTTTCCCCTTCCTTCAGATTATCAATATCAAATTATCAAAGCCTGACCTAATTACCGTAATTATTATTCGAGCATATCAAGTCTTGAAAGAAAGTCTGTCTTATATTCTTTTGCCTTTAACATGCCAATAATACCCTTTTTGTCTACTGCCCTGAGATAAGCTTCGTAAGTTTCGATCATGTTACTATTAACAAGAAACATAAGATAATCATTCAGAGAGATCATACCTTCCTTTTTTCTTGTCTGAATTATTGAAGGAATCTGATATGTCTTGCTTTCCCTGATAAGATTCGATACTGCAGACGTGACGAGGAGTATCTCAAAAGCGGCAACCCTTCCACCTCCAATTTTTTTACATAGGGTTTGTGTAACTACAGCTTTTAGAGAATCTGCTAACATTGTCTTAATCTGCTCCTGCTGCTCAGGTGGGAACTGTTCTACAATTCTATTGACAGTACTATATGCAGAGGTTGTATGAAGTGTTCCAAAGACAAGATGCCCTGTCTCTGCAGTTTCCAGAGCAATCGATATTGTCTCTAAGTCTCTCATTTCTCCAATAAGGACCACGTCCGGGTCTTCTCTTAATGCTGATTTTAGCGCATTACTGAACGAGTTCATATGTTTTTTGAGTTCTCTCTGATTTATTAGAGCCTTTATGTTCTTATGAACAAATTCTATTGGGTCTTCAAGTGTGATAATGTGAATATCCCTTTTTCTGTTAATAAAATCAATAATTGCTGAAAGTGTAGTTGATTTTCCGCTTCCTGTTGGACCTGTGACCAGTACCAACCCCCTGTTAAGAAAACAAAAATCTTTAAATATATCCGGTAAATCCAATTCTTCAAGTGATGGTATTTTACATGGTATTAATCGAAATGCAGCTGCCATCCCTTTCATATCCTTGAATATGTTGCATCTAAATCTCGCATAATTTCTTATTTCATATGCAAAATCAAGGTCTTCATTTTTGTCCAGTTTCGTTTTTCC
>JAGMEZ010000079.1 GCA_023127905.1 Caldifarciminota bacterium | reverse complement strand
TCATACAACGGTTACTGGGTTACAGAAGGGTTTGACTGGTACAGGACAAACGGAGATATGAATGATTATAGTTATGGTATCGATGGAACCATAGATTGGACTATTGAACTTGCAACATCATTTATTCCACCACCATTAGCCCTTGATGGGATATGGGATGAGAACAGGCCTGCAATATTATACCTTATAAGGAAATGTATTCAAGGAATTTCTGGGGTTGTGAGGGATGCAAGTACAGGTGATACCCTGCGACAGGCAGTCGTTAATATTGATGAGATTGATTGGCCTGTCTTCTGCGATCCTGCCTCAGGACATTTTCACAGGATATTGAGACCAGGGACATATACTGTCACAGCATGGGCAAATGGTTATTACCCGAAAACAGTTAGTAATGTGATGGTTAATGCCGATACTTCAACAGGTATAATAATTGATTTGAATCCAGGTGGTGGGAGTTTTGCGTATAAGTATGCTGTCGCAAATATCCCTGATGTGCTTTCAAACCCCATACATAATGTAACTTTAACCCCATGGGCACTTGGTCCAGTAGATTCAAAGTTTACTTCCATTGGAAAGGGCGGAGAGGTAATACTTGATATGGGTTCTCTAACGCCCATTGTAGATGGAACAGGTGATGATTTCACTGTATATGAAGGTGATGATGGAATTCCTGATGAAGGATATGCAGTCTATGTTTCGAATAGTTACAGAGGACCGTGGACATTTCTTGCAAGCGGAACAGGAACACAATCGTTTGATATTGTTTCTTTTGGAAGCAGTGCACGGTATGTACGGATAATGGACGATGATGATGGAAGTTTGACAGAACCAACCCCTGGATTTGATTTAGAAGCAATAGAAAGTGCCGAGATAACAGGTGTTTATATTATAGTTGAAAACTACTATACGGATGATTCTTCAACTGGTAACAATAACGGCATTTTTGATCCTGGTGAGTCTGTTTACCTGATTGTTTCACTCCATAATGGTGGTTCTGTGGATGCAATCAACATGATAGGAGAACTGAGTAGTTCAGATCCCTATGTGGATATTGACTCCTCGATTAGCCACTTTGGAAATATAAATGCAGGTACAAGTGAGAATAATAGCTTAGATCCATTCCTCATAACGTCACTCTCTTCTACACAGCAGGGTTATATTGCGAGTCTGACACTTGCTGTAAATGAAGATGGCGGTTATGTAGATACATTTTTTCTTAACGTCAAGGTAGGTGCTGGTGGGGATTTCCTTATCTGGGATAATGACCCCAACCAATCAAGCGGTTCTCTTATTCAATCAGCCCTTGAGTTGGTTGGTTATAATGGGATCCGAACAACTAACCTTTCTTCCTATTATGATGAACTCCAGTATTATTTAGCGGTTTTTGTCTGCTGTGGAATCTATCCTAATAATACTGTTATACATGATGGAGGTTCTGATGCAACGGCTCTTGTAAATTATGTGAACAATGGTGGCAGGATGTACCTTGAGGGTGGTGATGTCTGGTACTACGATCCGCAAGGGGGTGGTCATGATTTTGGACCTCTCTTTAGCATAAATGCAACGGATGATGGTAGTGGTGATCTTTCTACCGTACAGGGACAGAGCGGTACATTTACAGATGGTATGAGCTTTTCTTACAGTGGGGAGAACAGCTGGATAGACCACATAAGTCCTGCTGGCAGTGCATTTCTCATATTCAAGAATTCGTCACCTGGTTATGATTGCGGAGTGGCATACGATG
>JAGMEZ010000078.1 GCA_023127905.1 Caldifarciminota bacterium | reverse complement strand
CCACCAAGTTTGAATGTACTTATTAAATCAAGTTTGAAGAATGTTGGCGCAATTGATGGTGGAAGACTTGCAATACCCTGATATTCTAAAACACCCATAGGAATACCAATAACTGCTGTGGCAACCATTCCAATTAGTATTGCACCCTTTATTCTCATTGTCATTAATATTGAGATAATAAAAATACCAATTATTGCGAGTATGACGGGTGATGAGTGAAGGTTTCCGAGGGTAACAATCCCACCTGGACTTTTAATAATTATTCCTGCCTGGACAAATCCAATAAATGCAATGAAAAGACCAATTCCTCCAGCAATGCCATGCTTAAGCGATTCAGGAATAGCATTAATAATCATCTCTCTTATCCTGATAAAAGTAAGAACAACAAAGACGATACCCGAAATAAGAACAGCACCAAGTGCTGCCTGCCAGGTCAGTCCCATAGTTAAAACAACGGTATAAACGAAGAAAAAATTCTCTCCCATTCCTGGTGCAAGTGCAATTGGATAGTTTGCATAAACCCCCATAATCAGTGTTGCTACGAATGAAGAAATGCAGGTTGCTACAAAAACAGAATCAAAATCCATACCTGCAACCTGTAGGACTGCTGGCTGGACAAAAATAATATACGCCATTGTCATAAAGGTTGTAAACCCTGCAATTACCTCAATTCTTACTGTAGTTCCCATCTCTTTAAAATGGAAATATCTACTTATCATTTTCATTCTTCCTTCGCTCCTTCAAACTCAACTAAAAATGATACAGAATTTATATTTTTATCAACGACCGCAATCCGATTTAACCATCCTTTTCCTCCCTTTGTTGATGCAATAATTACCCAAACAAGTTCATCATCCTTTTCTGCTCCAAGAAGAAGATCAGGTGTTTCTTTTACGAAAGATAATCTTCTAATTTTTACCTTCGGTTCTGGAGAGTTCTCACACAATTTCCTCCTCCTTCTTTCGCAATATAGCAGGCTTTATCAGCAGTCATCACCAGATTTGTCTTATCCTCACCACCGAGAGGATAAGAAGCAATTCCTATACTTAAAGTAATATTCGATTTCCCGCTCGCTCTTAATATCTTTTTCCTTATTCTTTCTGCAACTGCTTTTGCAAATGACTCATCGGTCTCAGGTAGTACAACCACAAACTCATCGCCTCCGTATCTACATATAAAATCTATATTCCTGATACTCGACTTCATAAATTTGGCATATTTAATCAGGATTTTATCACCCGCTATATGACCCTTTCTATCATTGTAAAGTTTAAAGTTATCGAGGTCAATAAGAAGTAAACTAAGTGAACGATTATACCTCTCAGACCTTTTTAATTCCGCATCTATCATAATGTCTAAATGTCTTCTATTTGGAAGTTCTGTAAGCGGGTCAGTTAAAGACAACATCTTAGTCTCTTCATACAATCTTGATTTCTCTATTGCATTTGCTATCTGTGCAGCAATTGAAGATAGAAGCTTTATTTCCCATTTATCGAATGCATCAACTTCTTTGCTTTCTACATCAAGAACTCCAATGATTTGAGAACCAATTTTCAGGGGAATAGCGACCTCTGATTTTGCATAAGGAATACCCTCTATATAATACTTATCCCTGGAAACATCAGGCGAATAATATGTTTTACCTGTTGCTGCAACATGTCCTGTAATTCCATCTTTTCCAATCTCCAATTTCTTCTTTTTTGTCTTCTCAGGATATCCTTTTTCCGCCTTTATGATCAATTTATTTGACTTCGTGTCTTTAAGAAGTATTGCAGCATTAAAATATCCAAAAGCCAACTTAAATTCATCAAGGATTTTTGAAAGCAGAGATTCAAAATCAAGTGTTGAAATTAGTGTTTGGCTTATTTTATATGAGATTGAAATATCTCTGATCTTCTGTTCAACCTGTGCATATAATCGCGCATTCTCGATGGCAACTGCTGCTTGATTTGCCAGAATTTTGACCTGTGAAATTTCTCTCTTTGAAAAGTCACGAGGCTTTGATGAATCTACATACAATATTGCAATTATTCTGTTTTTCATCATAACAGGAACAGCAAGAACAGCTCTTCTTTTCTTCTTAATCGATGTTGGATTAACATTCTTTCTTTTGGTCAAGTCCTGAATTGCAATAGGACTCTTTTTCATAAGAACTGCATTTGAAACCCCTTCATCAAGCCTTGCGGTACTTTTATATAATTCAAGCTTTTTATCCTTCTTATAGTAATTGTAAGATTTTTGAATTTTCTTTTCTTTTTCATTAACAAGAATAATACTTCCCATCTCTGTATTGGTCAAATCCACTGCAGTTGAAACAAATGTATTTAAGACATCAGAAAGTTTCAATGAAGAAGTCAGGCTAATTCCAATACGCTCAAGTGCTGATTTTTCTTTTAGCTGGCACTCTATCTTTTTCATAAGATTAGCATTATGTATAGCAATTGCGGAAAAATCACAGAATACCCTTAGAGCTTCAATATCTCTTTCTCTGAATGTATATCGTCTTCT
>JAGMEZ010000077.1 GCA_023127905.1 Caldifarciminota bacterium | reverse complement strand
ACTTCTCGTTATTTTTCAGATGTGCCAGAAGGATTTCACCTTAAAGAATGGACTTTTGGAGAGATTATTGAAATTCTTAAAGAACTTAATTATTCTTTAGGAGCTTCATATTGGTTTGCAAAGGGAATCCGAATCAAGGTACCAACCTTTGTTTTTATTATAATTGAAAAAATTCTTATTAGATTTCCCAAGCAAGCAAGGAAATTTTTATCAAAATATTTTCTTCCCAGCATTACAATGGTTGCAATTAAATGACCTAAAACATCAGGTAATTTGTTTTATGGACTGATTGATTTTCATTATGGATTTGTAAGTATTTAATCTACTATAGAAATACCCTGATATAAAATAGACTGGTAAAAAAAGGTAAACAAGGATGTCTTAATGTAAAATATGTTATAGCGAAACAGGGGACAAAACATATATTGTAAAAGAGATGATGTTCGGATTCAATGAAATATTTAATTATGTAGAACGTCAAAAATGTGGATGCTTGCAAATAAAAGACCCTCCCCGGACATCTCAAAATACTATCCGAAAACGTACTATTCCCTAAAGAAGGTTTCCTCAAAACCGGATAATTATTTTGTTTCATTTTTAAGGCAACAAAGAGCACAGTACGGAATGTTTGGAAAGAACCTCATCGGGAAATTTGTTTCTCGATTATCCCGAGTACCGCAGTATTATGAATGGTTTAAGAAAACAAAGACTGGCTAAAATAGTTCAATCCTAAGTGTTGGGTCTGGTAATGGACAGCATTTATTGACCTTAAAGAAAGAAGGATTTAATAACCTAACAGGTATCAAACCGCACATTAAAAATGATATTTTTTATGAGTGTGGTGTTAAGATTCTAAAAAAAGAGTTGTCTGATTTGAACCACCAGTTCGATTTTATTATGTTAAACCACTCTTTTGAACATATGTCTGAACCCGAAAGAGTACTTAAAGAGTTGTATCGTCTACTAAAAACTGATAGATATCTAATGATAAGAATACCTGTTATACCTTTTTATGCCTTTAGAAAGTATGGCACAAACTGGGTTCAGCTCGATGCCCCAAGACATCAATTTATATATACAAAGGGAGGTTTAAAGATACTTGCAGACAAGACAGGTTTTCAACTGGTTGATGTTGTATTTGACTCCTATGAAATTCAATTCTGGGGTATTGAACAGT
>JAGMEZ010000076.1 GCA_023127905.1 Caldifarciminota bacterium | reverse complement strand
CCCCTAAAAATTGATATACAATTCTTTAATTACTATCTGTTTAATTTTATACAAAAATTAATTACTAATGTCAAGAAAAAACCCCCTAATCGCGTTACTCCCAACTAATAAGAAATAATACTTGACAAAATAGATAATTTTTATTAAAGTTGAACGCTATGAACAATGTAAAGGAGGGTGTATGAAAAAGATTTTCATGGTTATATTATTTTGTGTTTTTAGTTCGTACCTTTTTGCTGATGCAACGCTTGATGCCATCAGGCAGGCTATTAAGGAAAAAGGTGCAAAATGGACCGCTGGAATAACCTCCATGTCAATCCTTTCAAAGGAAGAAAGGATAGCACGTCTGGGATGGATAAAAGAACTCGATCCTCCCCCAGGAGAAAGGGGGTTACCACCTGCTTTTCCTCCAAGTCGGACACAACCCGAGTCACTTGACTGGAGGAATTACAATGGTGTTAACTATACAACACCCATACGGGATCAGGGTGCATGCGGTTCCTGTGTATGTTTTGGTTCATCTGGTGCACTGGAAGCTATGATAAATATTTTGGCAGATGCTGAAAATATTTCAACAGATCTGTCTGAACAGGAACTTCTCTCTTGCAATGGTGGTTCATGTAGTGGATGGAGTCTTGAATCTGCAATGAATACGCTAAAATATATCGGAATTTCTGAGGAGGCTTGTTTCCCGTATCAGGCAAATGATAACATTCCCTGTTCTGACAGATGTAGTCGTTATTTGTTTACGAAAAGAAATATTGACCTTTGGGGTTGGGCTTATCCTTATGTATGGGGTTTAAAGAATGCAGCAGAGGATGGACCTATTTCAGTTTGTTTTGATGTTTATGAGGATTTTAGTTCTTATACTGGAGGTGTTTACAAGCATACCTGGGGTGGGTACGAAGGTGGTCATTGTGTGACGCTCGTCGGATGGAACAATGCTGATTCAAGCTGGACATGCAAAAATTCCTGGGGTGATGACTGGGGTATGGATGGATATTTCAAGATTGGATGGGGAGAATGCGGAATAGAGGATTGGGTTACATGGATGACAGCGAAACCTGCAGGATACCCGAAACTTCACTATTTAAGCCATACTGTAAATGATTCAATAGGTGGTGATGGAGATGGTGTTCTTAATCCTGGAGAGCAGGGAGAGATTGTAGTTACCATAATGAATGAATTGTGCTGGGATGATGCAAATTTTGTTGATGCAGTTTTACGTTGCAGCGATCCGAGGGTTTCAATCATTGATTCTACTGCAAGTTATGGAACAATCTTGACGGGAGAATCGAATGATAATGCATCAGACCCTTTTGTTGTAATGGGAGTAGATGATGGTTCTGTTGACCCTCTTCCGATGGTTCTTTACGTTACTGCTGTTGGAAGTAGCGGCTCATACTGGATTGAGCTTGAGTTTGACGTTGAGTACGGTTGGATGCAGTACGGATGGCCAGTTCAATCTGGACAGGTCAAGACTTCTCCTGCGGTTATTGATTTAAATAGTAATTATCATGGAGAAGTTATCTTCGGGACGGATGAGGGTAATCTGTTTGTGAAGAATTATAGAGGGAATAATTTTTCAACATTTCCATATAATGTACCAAACAAGATATGGGGTTCGCCTGCAGTTGGTGATGTAGATAATAATGGAGAACTTGATATTGCATTTGTAGGGTTTAATAATAACATTTATTTACTTGACAGTTATGGTAATTTATCCTGGAGTGTTACAACTGGTGGACCGGTAATAGCAACACCTGCCCTTGCCGATCTTGATAATGACAATGAGCTTGAAGTAATTGTTGGAAGTTTTGATAAAAAGCTTTATGTCATTAAGTCGGATGGGACTCCGTTTAATTCCAATTTCCCTTTAGCCCTTCCCGACGCAAGTATGATTACTGCTGGCTGTGCAGTGGGAGACATTAATGGTGATTATACAAAGGAGATAATAGTTTCTACTTACGCTGGCTATGTCTATGCAATTTCACCCAACGGCTCAACCCTTGCAGGCTGGCCATTTCAGACAGGCGGGAATATTTGGGATGCGCCATCAATTGCAAACCTTGATGGTACAGGAGTGAAAATAGCTATTGGTTCGACAAATGATACCCTTTATGTTATTAATAGTGATGGTACCCTTGACTGGAAAGTAGCAACTTCTGGAGGTGTCAGAAGTTCTCCCTCCTTTGCGGATGTAGACGGCGATAATGACTTTGAGATTTTCTTTGGATCTGATGACCACAACG
>JAGMEZ010000075.1 GCA_023127905.1 Caldifarciminota bacterium | reverse complement strand
TTAATGTGCTAAAAAAACATTATCCAAAATTAACCCATGAATATGAGAATATATATACACAAAATAAGTGGGGAGAAGCAACAGGAAAATATTATAGTTTAATAAATCGAAGGTTTTTCGGCATTGCAAAAAAATATAAGATTCCAAGACGCATCCCAATTTCTTTTTTTAAAGATATATTAAGCGAAAATGATCTGGTAATTGTAATATTAGAGCAACTTGATTATTTTTTGAAGACGGAGGGAAGAAACTCACCTTATGGGTATGCCGCTTACACTATCTCGAAATTAAGAGAGCCTTTGTCAACTATGAAAGGAGATTTGCAAAAACTAAAAGGGGTTGGGAGAACAACCGAACGTATTATACTGGAAATACTCGAGACGGGAAGCTCATCTTATTACAAAAAAATGTTAATGGATAAAAGAGCAGCTTATAATGGTAAAATAAATGAATGAATGGACAAAGAGATATTACAATGAAGCTTACCTTAAAAGGTGGCATCTTGGCGAACCAGATGAAAAAACACAAAAAAACGCTGCATCTATTCTGGAACTCCTTCGAATAAAACAAGGTAATAGTCTTCTTGACATTGGATGTGGACAAGGACGTTATAGCCTTGCTTTTGCGAAAGCTGGTGTTAACGTAACTGGATATGACACCTCTGATGTTCTTCTTTCCGAAGCGAAGCGGATTTCCGCAACAATGGAACTATCTGTAAAGTGGGTGCTTGGGGATATGAGAGAAATTCCATTTGAAAATCAGTTTGATGTAGTTACATCAATGGATGCCTTTGGTTTTTTCGAGAAGGACTCTGACAATCAGAAAGCTGTTTCACAGATGGCAAAAACTCTAAGACTACGTGGACAGCTTGTAATGGTTATTCTAAATGGTTTTAGAATCCTGAACAATTTCCAGCGTTTTGACCGAAGAGAACATAACGGCGTTATCATTGAAACAGAACGCAAACTCCTCTCTGAGAGAAAAGCAATGAGGGAAAAGCTGTACTTCAAAAACAGAAACGGTGAGTCAACATATGAGAGATATCAGAGGCTATACAATGCTGAAGAACTATCAGAACTGGTTAACAATACAGGGCTCGTCGTAAAGGATATTTTTAGTGATTTCACAGGAGCTCAATTTGACCCGAATTCATCAGAAAAAATTGTTTTGGTAGCGGAGAAGGTTAAAATGTAGTCAATAAATGGTTACGAGGAGTTTCTTAAAAGGGCGAATAAATGGTGGTACACATAAATATTATTCCCAAGCAAAAAAAGAGTAGTATATTGAATTAATAAAACAACACGGTACGACGTCGCACTTTTTAGATTATTTGTTATTACAAAATATCTGAAATAAGAAAATCGGGATGAAATTCTACCTTGACATCTTCTAAAATATCTTGTAATATAGAGAGAATGAAAAATTTGTCAGTTTTTTTATACAATGCTAAATCGGAAGCACACCCAAAGGTATTTGCAGATAGATACAAACCAGATAGAACTGCCAAACTTTGAATTGGATAACTTCATAAACAAATATGCAAGAAAATCTAAAAGGAAGTATTAAAAGTGAAGAAAAGGTTCAAACAAGATGAACGATAAAGACAAGACAAAAGAGCAGCTTATAAAAGAACTAAATGAATTACGCCGAAGGATTATTGATAATGAGGAAAGATTTAGTAGCATTACAGAGAATGCCATGGAGTGGATATGGGAAGTAGATGCAAAAGGAAAATACACTTATGCAAGTCCAGTTGTCGAGAAAGTTTTAGGATATAAACCTGATGAACTGCTAAAAAAACACTTTTATGACATATTCCTTCCAGAAAATCGAGAAGAACTTAAGAACTTAGCATTTGAGATATTTGATAAAAAACAATCCTTCCGTGAATTCATAAATCCCAATTTGCACAAGAACGGCAAAATAGTCTGGCTCTCTACAAGTGGTTCTCCCATACTCGATAAGAAGGGAAACCTCATTGGCTACAGAGGTGCAGATACTGATGTCACAGTGCGAAAACATGCAGAAGAAGAACTGAAAAAATCAGAGGAAAGATACCGGACATTGCAGTCAAACATCCCAGTTGGAGTATTCCGCACTACTAAAGATCATGGTGGGATGTTCCTGTCTGCGAATCCTGCTCTTGTTAAAATGTTCGGATATAAAACTATGGAGGAGATGTCAAAAATCCACGTTGCAGATTTGTACCTCAGTCATGGTGACCGTAAAAAATTCATAGAAACCCTTATCTCTGCAGGTGAAATTTCAAATTATGATATCCAATTCAAGAGAAAAGACGGAACGATTTTCTGGGGCTCAATCAGCGCACGAGCTATTAAAGATGAAAAAGGTAATGTTATATACTTCGATGGTATTCTTGAAAACATTACAGAAAGGAAACGAACAGAGCAAGCACTTCAAGAAAGTGAGGAGAAATACAGAGAGGTTGTGGATAATTCTCTTGTAGGACTTTACATTACACAGAATCACATAATTAAATTTTGCAACCAGCGATTCGCTGAAATGTTCGGTTTCAGCAATTGCGATGAATTGATAAACAAAAATATAAAAAGATTGGTTGCCCCAAAAAGTTGGGAACTCGTTGATAAACAGTCGGATTTACGAGAATCAGGAACGAAGAATTTATCTCAATATGAATTCAAAGGTGTTAAAAAGAACGGAACTATTATTGACATTGAAACTTCAGGAAACAGAATTATATATGAAGGAAATCCTGCAATTCAAGGTAGTATGATAGATATTACCGAACGAAAAAGAACAGAGGAGGAGTTAAGAATTTTAGCTACAACAGATGTACTGACAGGAGTACTAAATAGAGGGTATGCACTCCTTCTTTTTGGTAAACAACTTCAACTGTCGAGAAGGAACAAAACAAAATTGAGCATTTGCTATATAGACGTGGATGGTCTAAAAGAAATCAACGACACGTATGGACATTTAGAAGGAGATGAAACTTTAAAGTTGGTCAGTAAGTTTTTAAAAGAAACTCTGAGAGAAATTGATATTGTTTGTCGGTTAGGTGGGGATGAATTTTTACTAATTTTTCCACAATGCCCACTCCGCCATGCTTTTTTCATTTGGGAACGAATTGCTAAAAAATTATCTACTTTCAAAGCAAGGAAAATAAAACCATACACAATAACTTTAAGCCGTGGTTTTGCTGAATTTGATCCAGTTGATGGGAAATCCGTTGACCACCTGATTGCACTTGCCGATCAAGAAATGTATAAAGATAAACATTCAAAGCTTGAATAAAGTAAATTATATCACTCCAAAAGAATATTAAAAAACTATAAATACTTATCTGCATAACTCACATAATGAGACGAAAATCCTCATTTTATTGTTGAGGAGGGACAGGTCCCCCTGGAATAATACATATCCATAGGGACCTGTCCCTTTTCGAAAATTGAACTATATAATTGAAAAATTGAAATCGTCTAACGTGAGTTATGCAGATAAGTATAAACTATAATAAAAATTTAAAGCCTATGTAAGAATTATAGAATAAAGACAGGGCTTTTTATGCAAGGTATCTACATAGCAGCAATAATAACTACGATTATATCTCTTGGGATAATAGGGGGTTTTCTTCTATGGAGAACTCCACGAAAAGAGAGATTGATTGGGGTTTTCATCATTCTTATGGAGATCCCTATGTGTGCTTGTGCATTCTACTTCATCCGTCTTCCTCTCGACAATTTATTGACTCGATTTATGCCGACATCCTCTACTTTATACAAGATTACTACCACATTCTATGCACCAATTACCGAGGAACCAATAAAAATATGGATTCTCCTAATCCCCTGGATTTTCAAAAAATTTAATCAAAAAAATGCAATCCTTTTTGCCATTACTATCGGTCTTGGTTTTGGCATTGGAGAACTCTGGATGCTTACGTACCAATTCGCAAATCATCCCAATATAGCATCACTCCCCTGGTACTCGTTTGGAGGATACATACAGGAACGGTTTATCGTCTGTGTTATGCATGGCGCATTTACTGCTGCAGCTCTCAGTCTACTCCGAAAAAAAGTCTTTATATTAGGACTGTTATTTGGAATTTTTCTTCATTACCTGGGAAATTTCCCAATATACCTTGCAAGCATAAATTTGGGAGGAATCAGTACAGAAACATGGAAATTAATAGTTTTAATCTGGCTCCAATTCTACTTCCTCGCAATGTTAGGATTCCTGGCACTTCTCTTTATTAAAAAAAGTAAGTACTAAAGAAATGTTTGAGGTATTTTATTAATTAGGGACACATCCCATTTTGTAAACCCTTATATTTATTACATTCTTATTTTATATTGACAAAAAAACAGAATTATGATATAGAGTGCTACTAAGATGCCGAGATTAGCAAGG
>JAGMEZ010000074.1 GCA_023127905.1 Caldifarciminota bacterium | reverse complement strand
GACCTTAAGCGGGTATCAGATGGAGCTACCGGTCCACTCACCGAAGCTGAAATTTTAGCAGGAGCCTACAAAGGATGGTATGTAGTCTTTACCGATTTCGATAACACCGATTCAATCGGCGTTAGATACGGGGAAAAAGTTACATCTTATCCCACCATACTTATGGATACTCTTGTCTTCACGACATTCCAGCCATACGAGTCAACTGACCCATGTGTTTCTGCAAGTGGTATTGCACGAATCTATAAGATACATTATAAAATTGGAGATTGGACTGGCACCACCCCTTCCAGAATCGTCGGAACTGGCATTCCACAGTCACCACGTTATTCTTTTGATATAAGTGGAGAAGGAGTCGAGATAATAAGCCTTCCTGGTGAAATAATCGTTACCCCGGCAACGGGCATTGGCATCAGAAGAAAAATTTTATGGTGGCACGAAATAGATTAATAATTGAACTCCTCACTTTTATGCAGAATTATAAAACAGGAGACCCAATTATGAGTGGGTCTCCTGTTTTATAATTTCATATCCACAAATTACTTGACAAATCACTTTTTTTATGTCAATTAATACTTAGTTATTGATATCAAGAAATTAACTTGTTTGGGTTTTATCACAAATGAGATAAATGCGAAGGAGACTATTATGGCAATACGTAAAATAATTATTTTCATAATCCTCATTTCTATTGCAGGATGTAAAAAACCTGCAACCGACGGTCCTCGTATCCTGAAGGCAAGGTTTCTCAATGAAAACTTTACTGTGAAAGAATCTGTAAAAATTGATGCAACTATTGCATCACCGCTTCCAGTAACTATTTCATACGAATGGTCTGTTAACGGTTTCACGGTGAATGATATCACTACATCTACGCTCCCAACCAGGTTTTTTGTGAAAATGGATAAAATCGAATGCACGATAATTGTGAAAGATTCCCTTGGTAAGGAATCAGAACCATTTGAACTCGGAACGATAGTTGTAGAAAATACACTACCTGTGATTACCTGGGCAGATATTTCTCCAACAGACAGCATTTATAAAGGTATCGACCTATCCGTTGATGTTCAATATGAGGATGCTGATGAAGATGATGACGTTACCATACAATACACCTGGTACGTTGGCAAATCGTTGGTTAGCAGCGATTCCGTACTTAATGGTCAATTACTCGAAGCGGGAAAGAATGTAACTGTTGAGCTTATTCCATATGATGGTGACACAACAGGAGAACTGTTTGAAATTACAAGGCCAATAATCGTTCAGAATCTACCGCCCAGAATCATCGGAACCCCCGTTCCTGTGACAAAAGACAGCGTCGTTACATGTAAAATTAATGCGGAAGACCCGGATGGCGATCCAATCTCCTATTCTATCGAAGTTGGACCACCCGGTATGACTATCGACAACACTGGAACATTGCAATGGAAATTCCCAGTATTGGATAAAGATACAGTATACAATCTCATTATCAAAGTTACAGACTCTAAGGGTGCTGGAGAGGAAATCCAAATCCCTCTTAGAATGACAAAAAGCACACCCGAAGAATAAAAATATCACAGTATCCTGTGAATTAATTGTAGCCATTACATCCCATAATTCCTCAAAATTTCTTAACTAAATTTATCCCGTAAAAAAAACAGATTTTATCTTTCCTGGCATGAAAAATGCTGGGTTACTGATACTAACTATGTTTGCACAGCGCTAAAAAGTCTCGCAAAATGCAAATAATCGTATTAAAACTCTTTCCCGAAAATCGTTAAGTCTATATAGATTATAATCTTAAATATGTTAAAACGATGGTATATAATATGCATATCTAAATATATGGAGTAATAAAAAAACAATGGAGATAAAGTAAGTAGAAAATGAATGAGCGAAGATGCTTGAATAATAGGAGAGGTGAAAGTAAATGTCA
>JAGMEZ010000073.1 GCA_023127905.1 Caldifarciminota bacterium | reverse complement strand
GGCTACCCTGTATCCTACTAAATCGCGACAGGGATGTCGCTCCTACAAATATAAGAGAGATTGTTTTGAAAACAGAGTGGCAAAAATGCCCCGCTAAAGATTTAGTATACCGTAATTTACAAAATAGAAGAACTTAAAGAAGGGCAAAAATGCCCCTACTTATAAGAAAAAACTTGACATTTTCTATAAAATATTATAGAATCCCTGTTCAATGAAGATCGATAAACAATATAATGTTATCAAGAAAATTTCAGAGACCCAAAACAACATAATTTATAAGGTAACAGATACAACAGCAGATGAAATACTTGTTTTGAAGTTACTGAAAAGCAATGAACCTGATGTGGTTTCCCAATTCAAGAAGGAATTTTTTATTTTACAAACACTTTCCCATCCCAATATTGTTAAGGTTTATGATTTCAAATCCTTAAAAAAGGAAGGAAAGGACAATTTTTATTTTACAATGGAATATGTTGATGGAGTTCCATTTAATAAATACTTTTTGAAGAAGAATCAATCCAGATTTTCATCGATATTCATCGATAGCCTAACAGTGCTTGATTTTATTCACAAAAGAGGTTATCTGCATTGCGATTTAAAACCGACCCACATACTTATCGATAAAAAAGGGGAGGTTAAGCTTGTGGATTTTGGGTTTGCACAGTTTGAGAAGGCAATAATCACAGAAGAGATTGGAGGTACCCTCAGGTACCTTGCCCCTGAGATATTACGGGGTGAGAAACCTGACATGCGCACAGATATATATTCCATGGGGATTATTGCATATGAATCATTAACAGGAAAAGATGTGTTCAATGAAGATACAACATCAAAAATATTAGAAGCTGTTCTTTACAAGAATTTACAACCGATTAAACAAAAGAATAAAGATATTCCTGATTTTTTCAATGATGTTATATCGAGAATGAGCGACAAAGATAGGCTAAATAGGTTTACAAGTTTTGAAAGCATAATAGAGGTTGTTCAGAGAAGGGGAAAATATAAGAAAGAGGAAAAGTTTGTTGAGAAGATACTTTACAGTGATTTTATAGGAAGGAAAACGTATATTGATTATGTATACAATTTAATTGACCAGGTTTCTAAAGGAGAGGGACAAATTTCGCTCATCGAGGGTATTGCAGGAACGGGAAAAACAAGAATGTTTAAGGAGATAGAGCATCGTTTATTCATAGACGGTAAAGATGTGCAATATCTAAGGATAACTGAGAAATCAAAACTTAATTTTAACTGGCTTATAGAGATTCTCGAAAGGTCGGGAGCAGACCTTTCAAATCTGAAAAAGATATTAGAGAAGGGTACAGAAACTATCTCAGAAAATGAAAAATATAAATTTTTCGAAAAACTTGCAAAAGAGCTCGTAAAGATTTTTCATGATAAGATATATATTTTTCTATTAGATGATGCTGATTTCAGTGATAAGATTATTGCTGACTTCATTTTATATCTTTCTACTTTTTTAGAAAATAGTCCGCATCTTTTCATTATAGCAACAGAGAATATCCCGGACAGTCTTAACAGTACTATCGAAGATAGGATTTATAAAAATGTCAGCAAATGGAAATTGAGCGGTTTAGATAAAAAAGAGACCGTGCTTTTTATAAAGAACATGCTTGGCATAACAGGAAATGTAGATAAAATCAGTAACTACATTCATGAGAAGACCGATGGAAACCCCTATTTTATAGAAGAGTTGATAAGAGAGGTGGTGGATAAAAGACTGCTCAGAAGAGTTGGTAATGACCTTGTTTACAATTTATCGGATGTTAAAAAAATTCCTATTCCGGAGAGTGTTGGATTATTTGTTACAGAGAGGATAAAGAATGTCTCACCGGAGGAAAAGGAGGTACTAAAACTTGTATCTGTTTTTGGCGATGCAATACCTTTTTCCTGGCTTATTGATTTATCGCCATTTAATGAGTCGGAAACAATAAGGATGTTTGAAGGTCCCGCTCTTAAACAGTTCTTCTCGATCGCAGAAGAGGATAGATTTGATTTCACACATAAATTGGTTAGAAACATTATATACAAGAACCTGAATAAGAAAGAAAGAACAGATGCTCATAAAAAAATCCTGAGGTTTCTTGAGAAACAAAAAGAAACACCGTTCACATTACATTTAAAAGCACATCACTCATTTGTTTCCAGGGACCAGAAAGCAGAGATATATCTTCAGAAATTATTAAAAAGGTCTGTTAAATACGTTGATAGTGAAACTGCAATAGATACCTTTGAAAAATTGAGAGAACT
>JAGMEZ010000072.1 GCA_023127905.1 Caldifarciminota bacterium | reverse complement strand
TAATTTCTGTCTTTGTGGTGAAGGGGTTGGGGAAAACAGATATCTGAGGAAGGACTTTACTTTTTAGTTTTTCTGTTTCTTGCACACCCGTCTCGTTCTCACCTCGCTTGTAAAAAATATCTGTTGAAACTCCGGGATTTAATCGTTGATCCATCCAGACGAGATGAAGTTTATTACTGGGGTCAACTGCAATTCGGGGCATACCACCACCTTGGGTATGAGGTGGGTAAACCACCCTCATTGGTGGAATTACAAAATTTCCTATCGTGTCAAGTTTCGCATACATAATTGGAAATGTCCCTACTGAATCTGCCTCCCATGCAACATGCAGATACTGTAATGAATCCATCGCCATATGGGGGTGAAAATTGTCCTCATGTATGCTCAGTGTCTTAGGTCCAACAAGAATATTAGCATTTTGGTCAAGTTTCAGGTACTCAATGCTCATACCAGGACCAGCAGGATCCTCATAAACTATATGGATGTTCTGACTATAATCAGCTATTATTGTTGGTAAAAGTCCAGTACCAAAAATTTTGTTAGAAATTAAAATATTACCATCCTTGTCTAATTTGGAATAGGCTAAGCGATCTTGAAAAATACTATCAATGCGGTATGCCATATGATTGTTTGCCATACTATCAACACCAATACCAGGCCAGCAGGCAAGGAGACCAATAGGAGAAATTGAAATTCTAGGAATTAGCGTGTCACCCACACTGTCAAGTTTTGTATAACTAATTTGATCGGTTCCCGAAAATATTTCAACCCAAACAATATTGACATTCTTATATTTATCCAAGGCAATTTCGTGTTGATTAAAGGTACCATCACCGCCATATCCAGGCATAGCTAATTTCGGTTGCACAATCAGTGAACCACTATTATCTAATTTTGCATAACCAATGCCTGTACCAGTAGGCGAAGGCTCAGCCCATTGAATATGAACATTTCCATTGTTGTCAACTACCACCTTCGCCTGCCCATCACAACTATGCATTGGATCAGGTAATTGTGTTTCAGGAATAAGACAATTTCCCAAACTATCCAATTTAGAATAATAAACATAACCATTACCCCAGAAAACACTGTCCCAGACAACCCATACATTGTTGTAGCTGTCTACACCAACATCGGGGTCCAATCTATATCCAGGTGTTTCAGGCGTTAATAAAATATCATCAGACCAGCCATCGGGATAGGCGTAGAGAAGGGAAGAGGATATACGACTGCTGAGAGCTTGGGAAATGGAGTATCGGAGTGTCGGAGAAACGGGGAAAGTTGATTCCTGTGGAATGGGAAGATCAAGATTAAAAACGAAAGAAATAAATAATAGAACCAGTATGTATTTGAATAATTTATTCATTGTATCACCATCCAAATAAACCTGTTCTCTTGTAATCGTGATGGAATTGAGGCCATTCAAGCAAATAAGACGTAACTTCGCTGTTTCTATTCTCCCAGACATGTAGGTAGCCATCAGATGAGGATATAATAACCTCACTCCTTTTATCACCATCAATATCACCAATTAGGGGAGATGAAGGTTGACCAAAAAGGGGTAGAGGAAACGGTGGAATAGAGTCTTTAGTATGCTTAAATGCATAGATGTAATTTTTATTATCACCAATTATAATATCAAGATAGTCATCGCCATTGATGTTGGCAATCGCAGGTGATGTCCAAACATAAGTACTTGGAGTGATTACGTAAGGCCAGGGATCGATATTCACACCATTAACTCCACGTCGCAAATGTATTTCGCTTGCATCATTACCAAAGGTGATTTCAACACCAGGATATGGTACTCCAGGGTGAATATCACCGACTGCTGGTGAGCAATTGATGGGTCCTACGGTTTGACGCTCCCACAGGAGTCTATCATTCTCCACGTCATATGCCCTGATTTTACCATCATTACTACCCGTAATCACATCTGCATAATTATCGTTATTTATATCCACTAATGCGGAAGTAACTCTATTACTACCATAATTCAAGGTTGTAACCAAACCATCTTTATTAAAAATCTCTGTATAGAATTCCCCTGTACTTTCATATGATAAAACAATTTCATCAATACCACCGCTCTTCACATCCTCAACCGATGAACCGATAAGGTATAATCTCGATCCATAAGAACTATTAAACTCATGCTGAAGGACGCCATCAGGAGTATACACATAAATCTTTACTCTATCCTCCACCTCAGTATTTACAGCAAGAACAATAATCTCAGGTGAAGCTGCGCTATCAATACAGCCAATAGCAGGTAAACCTCTAAAATAATAGTCAGCTACCTGTATTGCTTTGGGCCAGCCTGTTAGTATATTACCCTGATAATCATACACCTTGATTGTATCATTAGAAACCGCAACTATCTCTATAGTATTATTGTTATCCACATCACCAAGTACTAACCCACAGACATTTTTGAAGTATTGAGGCCAACCAGAGAAGACACTACCATCGTAATTATAAACATAAACTGAATCCAGATTGGCGTAAACTATCTCTATTGAACCCGCACCATCAAGATTGGCAATCGCAGGCTGCGAAAAACCAGTTACCTTCTTTGGCCAACCCGGTTGATGCGGATAAATTGCAACATTTTTTATTATCATAGATTCATTGTTGTATTCCCAGGACTCCTGTATACTGTGGTTCGGATCAGCTCTAACCTTGAACTCACAATCCCCAATCTCACCGTAATAATTAGGATGTGTTAATCCCGTATTCCAGTACACCGTTACAGTTACTGAATCTCGTGGTAAGATGGTGTCAATCGTAACCGTAGTGTCATAAATAAATTGCTCATTGCACAGTACTCTAAACCTTACATCTACATCGTATGCTGCTGTACCTCCGATATTCCATACAGTTGACTGAATAGGAATCGTATCACGACTGGATAGATAAGGATAAGGTGGTAGTAACGAAATATCAATACCGCGTGGTCTTACTACTAAATCAGGTAAATTCGGATAGGCTGTGTAATCCCCAAGGTCAAGGGCAGGATCACCAAGGAGACAGACCTTTTCTGTACCAACCAAACACATACCAAGAATCCAGTTTTGCTTGCGTAACATCCTTTCCAATGCTGTAAGTATATCCACTGCACCACCGGAGACGGACTCAGTCGCACCCCAAAAAGCAACGGCACCTCCATTTTGTTTTATAAGAAAGTGCTCACCAAATGATGTATCTGCAGGAAAACTGTGAGTAGAATCGTAAAATGGATGATCCCACTGAAACATAGCTGTGAAACAGGCAGCACTTAGTACAACAGGGAGCCGTGCATCATTCTTAAGTTTTTTCACCCATGAGCTGCTGTAATGTGCACCCATATCACGCCCCCACCATCCTGCTGGACCACCGTGACCACAGTATGTGGTAACAATTTCGCCAGCATTTAAGTTAGAGTCTATCGCTGATAGAAAAAGCGGATCGTTTCGTATTTGTGAATAACGTGTCACCAATGTGTCATAATTAATATCAGAAAAATATGGTCTTAATAAAGTTACACATCTATCAAAATTAAAACCAGCCCCAATAGCAGCAATGAGAAATCCCCGTCGACGCCAATCGCCAAGTGTTGGTGATTGTTCATAGTTTATGGTCTTCTGGGCAATGGTAACTAAATCCTGTACTTTAGTTTCCTTCACTGGCCAACGACCAAGCATAATATCATCTTTTGAACCGGTGATAAGGTTTCTAAAATATCCCTCCTTAGCTCCCAACCAATCCTCGGTATTATGAGTATACGTATATAATTTTGTTGGCACATAATCCCAGTCACCAATGAATAGACAGTAGGCAAAATGGTCATCAGGCATCGAGGGCGACTGCCAGTTATTATACACATAAATAAGGAAATCGCGGAGTTGTGCAGCAGAATCGGGTGTTATGCTGGGAAATTGTGTATAGACATCCTGCATCTTCACAATTCCAACATCAAACTGATTATGCTCAACCCGCCATTCTGCAAAATCTTGAATCAATCCCTGGGTCGTTTTATTATTGAGAAAATCATAGTGAGTAACAATAATATAATCGGCAACGTTGGTAGTATC
>JAGMEZ010000071.1 GCA_023127905.1 Caldifarciminota bacterium | reverse complement strand
CACTTCCCCTCTTTATAGTCTGCCATTCGACATCATATGAATCTCCCACTACCATTATACCACCTTTTGGGGTTGCACTGGCAGTGATGGCATTGGATGCGCCAGCTGTCTGAGTAACACTTGCATCAGCCTCAGTTATTACATTTCCGAAGTCTGACCGTGGAACGACAACTACATCAGCCCTTCCGCTCTCTAATGAAATGAATACTGTATCTCCAGGTTGTCCGGATGTATTATAATCGAATGCTGATACACCATAGTAGTACTCAAAACCGTTGTAGACACCAACTGAATCGACATATGAATACTGTATTCCCTCGTCTGCACCATTTTCCGTTCCATCGGGTAGGAGCTTGATGCCATTCTTTTTGTCAAATTCTGCTAATACTTCCCATTCTCCCACTATACCCAATTTTCTCCAGACCCTGTAACCCTCAACATCATATTCTTTATAGTATGGATCACCGACTGCTTGCATTGCAGGATAGTATTTATCGGGTGTCTTTTCCGCAGTGTTATCCCAGCAGACTGTAACCTTCTCGTTTCCTGGAATAAGAGCGGTAATTGAAGGAGGAGGTGAGGGTGGTCCTGGTGATACCCAATCCAGATCGTAGAGTTGTTTCGCTGCATCACCTTCCTGTCTTAGATAAACAAGTCCTCCTGTGTTGCCATTTGAAAACATTATTGCCATGATAATTGTGTCGGCTTCACCAGGTGCAAGCATAAATGGTCCTGCAGACATTGCCATCCTCTTATCAGAAGGGTCTGTATCGATACTGTCACCGAAAGGATTATAGAGTGGTGGAGAAAGTTTGAAGTCATATCCTGCCAAACAAAGGTATCGCTCTCGGTCATCATCCGCACCTATGTCAATTGTAAATTTCTTAAATGCAGTCAGAGGTATTCGTTCTTCTGGTAGGATTATCGTGTCGGGATTCGCCGGGTCCTGTCCTACTCTTACAGTATCATCCGCTACTGGTCCCTGAAGGAATCTGTAACCAATATAGTAAGGCGGTGGGGCATCCCAACCTGGCTCCTGAGCCAATGTAAATGTGTAACCAAGGCTCCTCCCCCTATCAAGTCCAACAAGGTCATCGGTTGCATCCCCTACATCCAGGTCACTTCCAAGACCTACGTACATATGCTTGATTGTATCAGGTCCTGTATTTTCTATGAAGTATTCAAGAAATAGCATATTCTCAAGCAGTGCCTGTGTCCAGG
>JAGMEZ010000070.1 GCA_023127905.1 Caldifarciminota bacterium | reverse complement strand
TTTTTTCTTGACTTCTCAATTGTTTTTCTATAACATTTAACTGCGGATAGAAACACGTTAGATGAAATTTTGGACAGTTTTTAAAGGGAGTTTATTATGCCTGATACATTTGCAATAACTGTAATCTTTATTATCGTAGTAGCTGTTGTGGTTGCTTTTATTAAAGGAAGGAGTAGGGATAAATGCCTGATAGACTTTTCAGGGAACCTGGTCACCATAGAGGAAATAACTGGTAAAATAATCTGGGGGAAACTGCGTGTGGAAAGTACAGGCCTCGAATTGGATTATTCAACCAAACATAAAGATAAAGATGGGCACGAAAAAAAAAGTTATATTCTTTATAAACAGGAGTATCCTAATATTCGGGCTTTAATTCGCTACCACGATGAATTAGATGAGCCGAGCAAAAAGGAGAGGGATGAAGAGTTAAAAAAGACTTATCATCCCACAGCCATAAGAAAACTTAAAAGAAAGATCCAAAATTTCTTCAACACGGCGAGGGATTCGGTTTTAGAGGCAATAAATCTACTAATTGGGCAGGCTAAAAGAACAGCTCCTGGTGGTGCTATCCTAACTTCTCAAGATAAATCTATCTCCAAGATGAAGCAAGAGTTGAAGGTTTCTATGGAAACAGCATACGAACCTTTACTGGAAAGACATATTGGTAAGAAGGTTATCCTTGAATTGACCAAAGGTGATAAGATTTTTGAATATCAGGGCATATTTAAGGACTATACGGTAGGGTTTATTGAACTCATGGATGTTGATTACAGAATAAAAGAAGATCAACCAGTCAGAAAGGCAGACCTTGTAGTGCCTCGAGGATACGGTATTATACGACATCTCGGAGAGTAAATTTGGAATATAGCTTTGATTTACAAAAGGGTCGGGAAATCGGGGGGAAATCGGGGTCAGGCTTCAAAATACAAAATAATTACTTGACAAGTGGAATAAGATAGGATAGATAGAGATTATGCCAAGGAAACCAAGAATAGAATTTCCAGGAGCATTTTATCATATTATAGCAAGAGGTAATAGGAAAGAACCAATATTCCTCAATGATGCGGATAGGAAACACATGCTGGATAAATTGAAGAGATATAAAAAGAGGTATAATTTTATATTGTATGCCTATGCCTTGATG
>JAGMEZ010000007.1 GCA_023127905.1 Caldifarciminota bacterium | reverse complement strand
AGTGCACAAGTCACAAGAGTTTACCTCTACAAATCTGGTACAAACAAAAAAGAGAGTGTGAACCAGCCCTTTCTGTCCAAGGGCTGGGTTACACTCCCCCATATTGAGATTAAAGGTAGTTACTTCAGCCGTATGAGCTTATTGGTTGTTGTGGAAGATCCAGTCTTAAGTCGGTAGAAGTATATTCCAGATGGTAACTCGGCTCCATGATCGTCCTTACTATCCCAGATAACTCTGTGATATCCAGCACTCTCGTTCCCATTTACAAGAGTTCTAACCAGCCGACCAGTGAAATTGTATATCTTCAGAGATACCTTACCCTTTTTCAGTAACTGGTACATAATTTCAGTCTCTGAATACATTGGATTAGGATAGCTCTGAACCAAGGCAAATGACTTAGGTGAGTGTATCTCTTCCTCAACGCCAACATACCCGATATCAATCTTGTAGACTGTACCAGAAAACCAACCACAAGTCCATAGGTATGTACCGTCAAAGGTAAGATCCTGAACTACTGTATCGGGAGCAGCGAAGGCAGTAATTGGTGCTCCAGTAACAGGATCTAACTTGTAAATAAGGTCAGTGCCTTGATCCGAGTTCCATAGACAATTGTCGTGCCAATCCCATGCAAGGCCTGTGGATCCGGTACCTTGAGAAGGGAATTGCCCCCAGATGCTACCGGTAGCTGGGTCGAGCTCCCAGATGAGGTTATTAGACCAGTTAGTATTCCAGAGGGTATCATTCATCCATGCCAATCCCTCACAGGAAGTTCCACTACCTGGACCTGGAATCGAAGAGATTACATTACCTGTAGCTGGGTCCAGTTTGTAGATGAGGATAGTCCCACCATCAGCACACCACAGATATTGTCCATCCCAGGTCAATCCTGTAGCGACAGTACCAGGTGCAGGAATGGAATCAAGAATATTGCCAAGCGTATCCATCTTCCATATCCTATCCAAGTAATCACTGGCAACCCATAGGTTGGTGCCATCCCAGGCCATTCCGTCAATCTCTACAGATGGAGCATTGAACTGAAAGACTACCTGTCCTGTATCCAATACGGCGACATTCCCAGGGGGTTTTCCTGTCATATCTTTCTCTGTCATCACAGCAGCACTGCATATCACTGTTAAACCGAAGATTGCAACGAGAGAGAACAAACCAATAAGTACCACTCTTTTAAGCATTTTTCTCACCTCCTATTTTGTTAAGGTTTACAGTTTTTAGCGTCGTACAGTTAAAAAACTTTGAAGAGTACAAAAAATTGCGTTAGCTTTCCCCTTTCGTTCTACCATTATGATTGTTCCAAAAATATCTACTGTTACAGTATAATTTATTTTAATGGAAATATGAAAATATGTCAAGAAAATAATTAGAACTACAGAGAACGCAGAGACACAAGTGCACAAGTCACAAGAG
>JAGMEZ010000069.1 GCA_023127905.1 Caldifarciminota bacterium | reverse complement strand
GTTTGTTCTGGAAACATACGAGAGCGTTTTTAACTGGAACTCCATCGCTGTCTCTCACCGTAACAGTAATCTCCATCCCGTTCTGGAGTGTATCTGGATAATAAACAGAGAGTAGTTCTGGGGTATCAGTCCAGATGGGCATTTCCGGATCACCGAGTAAGTTCAATTGATACTGGTGCCAACGGTATACATTTTCCTGCCGTGAACGTGGTATGTAATGTGCCTTAGCCATAGCAAGTGCATAGCCGAGATTACTCATTTCCTTGCACATTACCATATCAAAGAATTTTTGATCAAATCTGTCGGAGTAACCAAAACAGGGATTTCCTGGAGAACCCCATCCGTATCTTGAATTTCCGATAAAGGCTACTCCACCACCGTTTGGGTTATTTACATAATGTTCGCTTATTGCGTCATAGTCAAATGCACTTGCCCAGCATCCAATAGAATAGAGAATTCCCTGTCTGTCTCCATTTATAAGGTCATCCATATCGGAATTGTACAAACCATCACCACCTACGCTCATTACATAAATCCAGGCATGTCCATTGTGGTTGAGCAGGTTCTGCCCAGCGTTTATTGCGGTTACTACAGTATTAAAGTTCAGGTTGCCCCACGACTCATAAAGTTTTGTGATAGTGAATCTGTTCGGTACATAAAGGCTGTCTAACATTTCTTTTGCCAAACCGCCATCTGTATATGGATCATGCCAGAGAATCATAGCAAAGAAAAGTATCTTCAATTCATAATCTAATGGAGGTTCTTTTTCATATGTGAGGATTTTACTAACGAATGTAGTAACTTGGGTAGTAGAAGAAACAGGTGCCCTTCCAACGAATACATCAGGGTAAAGATCAACCGAGTCGGTAATCTCTCCGTATGGTCCTGTTCCGTTATAGTTCCAATTGCCGTCAAGGTCGGAATAGTAAAGATCTGCATGAAGACTGTCTTCATCAAACTGCATTCCTGCTTCCGAAGTCATTGCATAAGCAACCCTTGAAGGAATAGTACCCGTATCTCCACCTAACAGTATCCATATTGTTCCCCAGTTTGTATATGCATCGATGATGAAATTTCTTATTTTTTCCTGATTGTCCACTCCTGGGCAGTATGTATAAATAGAGTCTGTAGTAACAATTCTTGCATTAATTCCCTTTTGTATCTTCCAATCACAGAGAGGTTGGAAATTGGAAGCGAAAGTCGATGAGGTAATAATAACATAGTCAATCGTTGAATCAGAGTCAATGCCATCAAAGGGATCATACACTGTTTTTGGATTATAACAGATGGAATTTATTAGTTTTTCAAGGGTAACTCGAGACTGCATTGAAATTCTTTTTATCTTGTTGGTTTTACTTCCACTCCTGATTTTTATTCTAAATGTTAATTCATTTATCTTCTTAATTTTTCCTTCACGTGGAATATATTGATATGGATAGAAATTGATACTAACAATCCTGTATCCGCTTAAATTCCCCTGGGCAGCAATTTCGATACATTCTAAAGGGAATGGATTTTTGCTGTTGTAAATTTGTGGATTTTTATCCACCCAGGGAGCAGGTTCAAAATCAAAAACGGGTGTTTTAAGAATAGATGGTTTTTGAACAGGGTAAATATCAAATTGACCTTCAATACTCTCCTCGAGTTGGTTAATGATTTCAACACCTGTTACTGTTGCACCTTGTGGGATTAAGAAATGCTTTGTAATAATAGGTAATTGTGGATTTCCAGGTGTTGATGTTAGGTCGGCACCATTTATTCTTATTATATCAAAGCCGTTGCTTTTTAGGAACGACACAGGTGTATCAAACCGTATGGTCTCAACAATATCAGCTTTAGAGTACGAAACAATCACAAAAAGTAAAAGGCAAGTTAACCCAATGTACTTCATTGTTCCTCCTTTTTTCAGATAATAATCTCCTTTTCACCGGTTGTCAAGTCAAATATCAGGGCTTATTTTGCATCAGAATTAGTTCTTTTTTTTTTGGATTCTCCGGTTCCACAAAAATAGTTTTTTCGTTGGTTAGAAGTACTTTACCAGGACCGAGCTTTTTTGACTTCCGAACATATCTTCTTTCTGTATAACTAACAGGAACAATTGTAGAATGTTTTGCTTTACTGTAGTATGCCGCTATCTGTGCCGCATCAAGGATATCATCTTTTGAGAGTTTACCATCGTTCACAAGTATTGTATGACTGCCAGGCGCCTCCCTTATATGAAAGAAGAGGTCTTTTGGTTTTGCCACCCGGAATGTTAATTCTTCGTTTTCATTCTTGTTTCTACCAACAAGGACTGTTTTTCCTCCCGATGTTAAAAATTTTCTGAATTTTCTTTCTTCAGGTTTAGTTTTTTCTTTAATAAATTTTTGTTGTTTAAAAGTTTCGTTGAGTTTTTTTAGTTCATCTTCTCTTAGATTATCTATTCCGACATGAAGTTTTTTATAATTCTCAATTTTCATATTTATATTTCTTATTCTTCTCTCAACTACCTTTCTACTTCTTTTAGCTTTCCTGTATTTCTTAAAGTATATTTCTGCATTTCTTACGGGAGTCTTCGAAGGCTCAACTTCTATTTCTATTTTATTGCTTTCATTATATGGATCCGTTAATTTAAGAATTTTTTCTCCCTTTTTTATATCTTGTAGGTAAAAAAGTATCAGTTCCCCCTTCATTTTAAAAACTTCACTTAATTTCGATTTTTCAAGGTCTTCTTTGAGTTTCTTTAATGTTTTTTCTTCACTTTTTATCTGCCTTTCTATTTTTTTTCTAATATTTACTATTGTTACTTCTCTTATTTCGAAATCATACAATTCGGACACTGCTGCACTGAAGGATTTTCTCCTCTTTGCCTTGTCAGATATCTTATGAGGGGAGATGAAAAGTGGTTTCTTGTTTTTATAATAGATGTATGGTTTGGGGTTTTTGATAATTTGAGAAAAGGATTCTTTTAAATCCTGGGTATTAGCTATCCTCATTAACTCTTCAAGCCATAGTGGTAACTTTCTGAAGTTTTTCTCTATGACTGAATACGGTTTTTTAGAATTTATAACGTCCTGAAAAACTTTTTCAGATGAATACCCATTAATCTCATCTATCGATAAGCCACTGAGGGAATATAGTTCACCGATTCTATTTTTTCCCGCTTTTTTATGTTGATGAATTATTTTCTTTTCTCTATCAAGAAGCAATATATTAGAAGATGGTCCCATTAACTCGAAGAGGAGATAGTATTCGCTGTCATTTTCTTTTTTTAAAAAATGGATATAAAAGATTCTATCGAATCCGAGTTGATGGACGTCGATGATGCGGAAAGATTTCACATAATTTTCGAAATGATGATTCTTTAGATTTCTGTTCTTTTTTTCTGGTGCTGAAAGAACTCTATAGAAAAGGGGATGAGTGGAAGCAAAAAGACATGTATTTTGAAAGATGAGATAAAGATTATTTACCTCATCTTTTTTAATACCTTTAAGTTTTTCTCCAATTAAAGATTTGAATTCTTTTATAATACAATAAAGAAGGATGTTATCGAAATATGGCTTTATCTTCTCCTCCTTCTGTCTTCCCTATGATGTCATTTTCCGGTGCCTCCTTCTTCGAATCAGCCATGCAATTATGAGCCACAGAACAATGATAAGAATAAAAAGCGGAATGAGAATGATAATAAACCAGATGATACCGAAAAAGAATTTGACTGAAAACTGGAAAGACCTGATAAATCCTTCTTTTATACCAATCTTTTCAATAATTGGAATTCTTCTATTATAAATAGTAACAGTTATCCGTGCATAGTCGGTTTTGATATTGAGGTATCGCAGCCTACCTTCGAGTCTTTCGATTTCCTCTCCAACTCTTTCGATTTCCCTTTCAACTTCAAGAATTTCTTTGACCTTGTACGCTTTTCTTAAGAGATCAAACAATCTTTCACGAACCTTACGTTTGTTTTCGAGACGTGCTTCTATGTCATAATATTCTTCAGTAACATCTTCCTCGCTTATGTTTTTAGATTCTATCTCACCGATATTTTTGATCTCGTCAAGAAGGGTAAGGAAGTACTTTGGGGGAACCTTTATTTCAATCACTGCCTTCTCACTCTCTTCCCATTTC
>JAGMEZ010000068.1 GCA_023127905.1 Caldifarciminota bacterium | reverse complement strand
GGGTTGATGCGGGTCACGATTTCATAATTAATTGTTCCTGCCAGGCTTGCAAGATAATCTGCAGTTATCTCTTCTTCGCTCTGTTTTCCAAGAAGAACCACCTCATCTTCAAGTTTAACATCTTTTATATCTGTCACATCCACAAGTGTAATATTCATACAGACCCTTCCACGAACCGGCGCCCTTCTTCCTTTCACCAGTACATGGGAGACATTTGAGAAAGCGCGTAGGTAACCATCGTAGTATCCTACAGGCAGAACTGCGATTATTGAATTCCGTGTCGTCCTGTAGGTACATCCGTAACTTATATATGAGCCATCTGGAATATCTTTCAATTGTGCAATCTTAGTCTTCCATGTAAGTACTGGTTTCAACTCAGGAACTTTTTTCCCTTCCATTGAACAGGAAACTTTTGTTTGCTTTGATGGCCACAAACCATACATTCCTATTCCAACTCTAACCATTTCGAAATAGGTCTCAGGAAAAAGAAGAACTGCAGCAGAGCATGCTGTGTGCCGAATGAGACCTATTTCATTATTAAAGAAATCATTTATCACTTTTTTGAACTCATCAAGTTGAAACTGAGCATACGAATGATCTGTCGTATCTTCTATGTTTGCAAAATGTGTTGAGATACCTTCGAGTTTACAAGCGTGATTTCCTTTAATGAAATCCAGTAAAAAGGAGAGTTTTTTTCCATATACACCCTGTCTATTTGTTCCTGTTTCTATTTTTATATGGATGGGGATATTCTTGTTGAGTTTATTCCCGATTTCATCCAGTTTTTTTACTGTCTCAATATTGTAGATAGATAAACGTAGATTATGTTGAACGGCGTCTTTAAGGTCCTTCAGGGGGACATATCCAAGAACGAAAATTGGAACATTAAAGTTATTTTCCCTCAGGACAATTCCTTCTTCGATTGAATTAACACCAAGCCAATCTATATGTCCTTTCAGGGCAATAGTTGCCGTTTCAATAATACCATGCCCGTATGCGTTCGACTTAACAACTGCCATAAGTTTCCTTTTTGAACCAATAAGTTCTCTTATCACAGAAATATTATGAAGTAGATTCTTTTCGCTTATTTCAACCCAGTTTAGATGCGATACCATCAAGCGTCCTCCTCTCTATTTCAGACATTGATAAACCATATTTCACCTTTGCGCCCTGGTGTGTTTTTCTCATTTCAAACTCTTCATTAATCCTCTTTAGTACCTTTTGTTTATCAAGACACCACAATGGCGCAACAAGCCTTTTCTTTTCTGCCTCACCAGTTACTCTCTGAATAAGGATATTTTGAGGCAGTCTTTCAATGAAGTCAACCACTAACGATGCATATTCCTCTAAGGTTAGAACGTTAAATCTACCCTCTCTATAATCTATTGCGAGTTCAGAACCTTTAAGGATATGTAATAAGTGTATTTTGATCCCATCGAGGAGCAGGGTAGAGATAACCCGTGAAGTCTCTACAATATCGTCCCGTGTTTCCCCTGGAAGTCCTATTATTATATGTGTAGAAACAAGGATATTTTCTCTTTTCTTTGTTCGCTGGACTGCATCCAGAAAATCAGCAAAGGAGTGACCCCTTTTAATTACCTTGAGGGTTTTGTAATGTACTGATTGAAGTCCATATTCAATCCAGAGGTAGGTCTGTTTCGCATAGGAAGCAAGAAGGTCAAGCATTTCATCGGGAGCACAATCTGGACGTGTTCCGATTGCAATTCCTACCACATGTTCTGTCTGTAGTGCTGTATCTATAGATTCTTTCAGATAATTGAGGGGAAGGAATGTATTCGTGAACGGTTGAAAGTAGACAATAAATCCCTTCGCTTTATATTTTTTTTCTGCCCATTTTATACCTCTTCTAATCTGTTCTGAAAGTGGAAGAGTGTTGTCGATTATAGGTGATGCAGAAGCGGTGCTATCACAATACGTACATCCCTTTTCTTTGCTGGTCCTGTTCGGACATGATGCGCCAATAGATACGGGAACTTTGTATACTTTGTATCCAAATTGTTCTTTTAAGTGTTCGTTAAAACTGTTATAATATTCCATCAGAGAATTATATAGTTGTATTGGTTTAATTGGTTCAATTTGTTTTATTGGTTAAAAGATTTACCTCAAAATACAAGCGCTTCATATTCCTATATTTCATATCCTTATTTCAGGAGGGTAATTTTTTCTGTTTTTTTATTTACTGCAGATATAAAAGTGCAAAAGTATATACCAGAAGGTAATAATTTACCTTCGTTATCTTTACCGTCCCAGAATACTACAGTGGTTAGTACCGAGTGGTTAGTGTTAATTACAAAGGATTTAACCAATCTTCCACTCAAATCATAAATGTGTAATGTAATTGCTTTCTTATCACTGGGCACTGGGCACTGAAGACTAAACACTGCCTTTTCCCTGAATGGATTGGGATACACGCTCAATTTGATTTTTCTCGAAAGACGTTCCTTTATTCCAGTATAGTAAAATGCATCTTTAAGTGCACCCCACAGTTCAGATTTTGTGCCATCATACCCGAGTGCCCAAATGCCTGCACCACAGAGATTGCTATCGATTACGACCTGGTATTTCATTCTCAGGCTCAACGAGTCATCGAACCAACACTGGTACCATCCGTCCCCTGAGATATAATTTCTATACCAGACAGTTTTTGATGTGTCGTCCCAGAGTTTCATATAAATATTGGCTGAATCTGCTGCTTGCGAGTAGGTAAGCGCACTACCTGTTCCTCTTGTTAGTGATTTTAAATTGTTGTCTTCTGTTGGCCATCGTAAACCATAATATGGACACCCGACGATAAATTTATCCCTGTAGATTCCATACTGGATATAATTATTGACTGTCCACATAACACTGTATGTTCCCCATAAAGAACTGGATGGAAGCGGTGAAACGGGACCTGCATATACCGAGCCTGACCAGTAATAGTTATAAGCCATAATGAAAAGCCCATCGGTATTCAATGCAAGTTCATCGTAGTCGAACGCATTCCCCCAGTCAACCGCTGGCGTTGCGATTGTTATATGCGAGCCAGGAAGGTTTGTGTGGAAATGGGATGTTAATTCTGTCATAAAAAGTGTAAGGCTGTCTTTAACAGTATTTGTTGGGGATTCAAAATCGATAGAGACTCCGTCGAGTGAATTGGTAACAGTGAGATTATAGAGATTGTTGATGGCATTTGTACGCGAAGAAGCAGAGTTGAGAAGGTTTTCAATAACTGCATTATTAAATTGTGTTGCAGTAATCATTACCATAACGCCATTTGAGTGCGCAGCGTTTCTGAGATTTTCAAGAATAGATTGGTTAGGTATCGCCCCAAGGCTTCCATCACCGTTCAGGGTAACGGAAAAGTAGGCTATGTGAGAAAGCAGGTCGTACTGCAGGTAATTATATGATGTCCCCATCCAGTAAGGGTAATAACCAAAAACTACTTTCCGTAAGGGTCTTTCACCTTTCCATAAAGGGATGACTTCTTCTGGTGTTGGAGCAGTTATTAACTCTCCTTTGTGTTTATGCCATTCCATCTCGTGAATACCCTGGTAATTATCAGGGAGGAAAGAACTCAGGAAAAGAATGGATAAAATTAGATTACTCAATCATCCTCCTAATTTGTCAGTCTGTTAATATTTTTTCCATTTTATCAGAGAAACTGCAATAAGTCAAGGTTTTTGGAAATAGGGGTCAGGTCTTCACTTTTGACATAAAATGTGAAATAGAATTTTGTAATATCGGATGAATTAAAAAGAAAAAATTAAAAGTTCAAAGGGATAGGGTTTTATGTCAAAAGTGAAGACCTGACCCCTCGTTTTGTCTACTCCATTAACTTATTTACCCGTTTGACCCATCCTTCTGCTCCAGTATCTTTGAAGATTTTCTTTGCTTCAGTTATGAATTTTTTTGCTTCTTTTGTACTACCTTTATTTTTCAGAACCTTTGCAAGTTCGTAGGAGGATTTAGCAAGGTCAAGTTTCATTTTTTGCTTTTTTGCAAGCGAAATGGATTTTCTTAGGAAAGAAATTGAATCTTTCAGATTTTGTTGTTTTGTATTTTCAGTTTGAATTTTACTAAATCTAAAAAGAGCCATTCCCATTACCCTTAGCGCATTAATCTCTTTTTCTTTTGCTCCTGTTTTCTTTGCAAGCGCAAGAGCCTTTTCTGCAGCTTTAATTGAATCTTTGAATTTTTTTTCTGTAGTATGTAACTCAGAAAGTTTTATGAAGACTGCTGAAAGCTTTATTCTATCTCCCACATCCATTAGGATTTTCTTTGCTTTTCTAAGATACTTATTTGCTTCTTTAAGCATTTTCATCTCTGTGTAAACTTCTCCAAGGTCGATACACGTAATGCCAATGCCCCGTAGATCTCCTATTCTCTTTGATATCTCAAGGTCTTTTTTAAAGAATTTTAAAGCAGTAAGCAACTCTCCCTTATCTCTATAAATATTTCCTATATTCGTAGAGACAATACCAATTCCTCTTAAATCACCTATCTCCTCTGATATATCAAGATATCTTTTATAATATTTTAGTGCAGTATTACAATCACCTTTTTTTCGATAGATAACTCCAACATTGCCTGAAGCCAGTCCTATTCCCTTTTTATCTCTGGTTCTCTCTGCTATTGCTAGTCGAACTTTATAGTATTTCAATGCGGTATCACTGTCTCCTTTATCATAATAGACACTCCCAAGATTATTAGAAGCAGTACCTATACCCTTTATATTCTCTGTCTTTTTTGATATAGTAAGATATCTCTTAATATATTTTAGTGCAGTATCAAGTTCGCCTTTGTTCCAATACACAATCCCAATATTATTTGATATAGTTCCAATTCCTTCTTTATTGTTTATTTCCTCGCAAATTTTAAGTGCTTGATGATGGTAATGTAACGCCTTATCATAATTGCCCAAATGTCGGAAGACGCCGCCAAGAGTGTTAAGTACAGAGGCGTAAATTCTTGGTGATTGTTTTCTTTCTAATTTTGCTAGTGTTTGCTTTAATATTTTTTCCGCTTTTGCATAATTACTTTTTCCTTCAGAAAGAATGAACGAAATGTTGCAAATAATTCTTGAGGAAAGGGTCTTATCTGAATAATGGTTCTCTTTGTAAAACTGTATTAAATTTTCATAATCTTCTATTCCCTTGTTGAAGTTACCAATAAGATTGTAGACTTCAGCCCTTCCTCTACGTGCCCTGATCAACAATTCGTTTCTGTTATCAGTATTCTGCTTGGTCATTTAACACTTCTCCGTCTTACCTCCCCTGCCTTTGTAATAGCAATCTTTGTAGTAATAGGACCTATTATTTCGAATATAACTGTAGTTGCTGCAATTGTAGTGACGATGATAACAGAGAGTTCCTGTCCTGTTTGTCCATAGGTTGAAAACTCCCGTACCACAAGAAGAGAAAGTCCAATGGCAACACCTGCTTGCGAAAGTAAGCCGAAACCCAGGTATTTCTTGAGTTTTTTCGGGGCTTTAGAAATAAATGCTCCAAAGGAAGCTCCGCCAATCTTTCCTGCGCTTCGGAAGATTATATAGAATAAACCGAGTAACCCCATTACCGGAAGTAAACGAACATCAAGATGTGCTCCAGCAAGGACAAAAAAGACAATGAAGACTATCGGAACTGTTTCATCCAGTATCCTTGATAATCTTGTGCTCAAATGGTGAGATAGATTCGCAACGACAATTCCCATTGATAGATTGACAAGTATTAATGATATATTCAGTAAATTTGAAATACCAGTAAATAGAAGAATAAAACCGAAGACAATAATCATTGTTTCCTCTCGTGTACGTATTTTTCTTATAAAGAGAGTTAAAAGTAACCCTGCACACCCTCCGATTACAAGGGAAAGAAGGATATGGATAAGAGGAGAGATGAAAATCTTGTAAAAAGATACTGTTCCAACGCTAAAAAGTGTGACTCTTATTATTGCGCTGACAAAAACATATATCATTATACAAAGCCCGTCATCAAGTCCAGCGACTGCAAGGAGAGAGTTTGTGAGATTTCCTTTTGCTCTGTATTCCCGAAGCACAGCGACAGTTCCTGCCGGGGCAGTTGCAGGAGCGATTGCTCCAAGAAGCAGTGCAAGGTCGATACGTCGGGTTAATAAGAAGATAGCGATACTGACAAGTATAAATGCACCAAATGACTCGGTTAGTACTATTATTGGAATTCTTTTTCCAATCTTTTTAAATTTTTTGGCTGCGAGTTGATTTCCAATAATGAATCCGACAATACCGAGAGTTATGTCTGTGATGAACCCGGACGCTTCAAGGAATTGAATATTTATGAGATTGAGTAGCGATTGTCCTAATAGTACACCAACAATGAGATAACCAGTTACACCAGGTAGTTTAATCCTGTTCGATAATTTTTTCCCAACTAATCCTGCAAGAATTATTATTCCTATAAGAAGTATAAAATTCATATTGAGGAATATTTAGCACATCTAATTATAATTGTCAAACCTTTATATTTTCTTTTTCTTCCATCCACCTCTGTAATAAAAGATAGCATCTATCTGTCATTGCGAGAAGCCCTTCGGCAAGCTCATTTTGTCTCTATTTTTTTCTTGGCTTTTTTCTGATAATATAGTATATTTACATATGTAAATATGTCTATTTAATCTGAGGAGGTAAAATGCGAGATTTAGTTTCTGTGTTTAAAGGTTTAGCAGATCCAACAAGGCTTAGAATAATAAAACTTCTTGAAAAGAAAAAAATGTGTGTTTGCGAACTCACAGCAGTTCTTA
>JAGMEZ010000067.1 GCA_023127905.1 Caldifarciminota bacterium | reverse complement strand
TTGTGGAAAAGGAGGTAAAATGATTTTAAGAAAAGTATTTATTTTCATCTTTCTTTTAACAGCAGTTTCCTTATCAGGTGAGGTTTTGAGTGTAAGGTTTTATTCAGGTCCAGTAACATTTGAGAATGATAAACCTGTTATACAAGGATTCAACAAACTTCAAATTCCTGGAACACCATTGTTACCTGCAAAGAGTACTTTACTTGCATTACCCCCTGGAAGCAGGATTATTTCAGTTGATGTTGCTTACGATAAACCTGAGTTATTTGGGAAGAAAACATTGTACATTTCTCCTCCCTCATTGCCCCTTTGTCGCGACGTAAATCTGAGAAAGGATGCATTGAGAAGATGGGAAAGAAACAATAGATTTCTCAAATTAACTGAGGAAACTTTCCCATTAAAACCCATCTACTTTTCGAAGGTGAGCCATTTCAGGAACATACCCTTCATCAGACTTACTTACTTTCCTCTATTGTATTCTCAGGGAAAGCTATTGTTCTATCCTTCATCTTATATAACAATTCATTATACAAGAGAGCCTGAGGATAACAAGATATGCAAATGGGCTTATGATAATGCTTCAGAAATATTTTCCAACTGGAACGAAATAAAACACTATTACAAAGTGGATATTGCTCGGGATTCCTTTGATTATGTGGTTTTAACATACGATAGCCTTTTCAGCGCATTCGACAGCCTTGTTATCTGGAAGAACAGCATAGGATTTAGTACAAAACTCGTCAGTATTGATTCTGTTATTGCTCAATATCCTGGAATAGAAACTGCTGATAGAATTAGAAATTTCTTAATAGATAAGTATCTCTCCTGGGGTATCCACTATCTGTTAATTGGTGGGAATGTGGATATGATACCGATGAAGATATGTTACCCCGATTCCGAGCATAATTTTGATACCCCAACCGATTACTATTTTGCAGAATTAACAGATAATTGGGATAGTGATGGTGATGGTTATTATGGAGAATACGAGGAGGACAGCATTGGTTTTGTGCCAGAGGTGATCGTCGGAAGATTCCCATACAACGATAATGATACATTGCGTTCAATTTGCAGAAAGACTATCAATTTTGAGCAAGATACAGGTACATGGAAAAACAGAGCACTCCTTCTTGCTGCTTTTAATAATTTTGAAAATGAGGATAACAATGGATGGCCTGATTGTGATGGAGCTGTTCTTATGGAAACAATCAAGGATAGTTTACTTTCCGGTTGGGAATACACGAGAATGTATGAGGAAGCAGGACTCTGTCCTTCTATCTATCCTCACGAATTCCCAATAACACAGGGGAATGTTGTTTCAGAATGGTTAGGTGGGAATTATGCTATTACAAGCTGGTCCGGGCACGGTGGTCCCAATGGTGCTTACAGGAAATGGTGGGCGTGGGATGATGGTGATTCTATTCCTGAATATTTTGAAATGAACTGGGAGCAA
>JAGMEZ010000668.1 GCA_023127905.1 Caldifarciminota bacterium | reverse complement strand
TTGACAGGGGGATTATTTTCCTGGATGGTTATACTGTGGAGCATAATATCTCTTATTCTTATATTCATTATGTTTGTGCGATCTCCCAAACACATTCTGGTTATCCTTGGAACACTTCTCGGAAGTATCATATTTTTAATTGGTATAACAGGATTATTCTCAAGTATAAACCGAGCTTTCATAACAATAGGAAATATGGCCTCTGTAGATATCACATCAGTTGTACAGGAGGGTGCAAGTAAAGCAAAAGTACCCTTCTATTTTGGAACAATTGCAACCATTATTTTCTTTTGTATTCTTTCTGTGTTAACTATAGTAAAGAAGGAAATTTTTAAGAAATGGTCAATATGGATTGCTTCTCTTATTTTTATATTTTCAACACTCTTGCTAACATTTGCCAGACAGTCAATGAATATCAACCTTGCAAAAGCCATTGGAAAATTTGCAGCTTTAGAAAGTACAATACCTGAGTTAATCTATCCTTTTATAAAAGCAGGAAGGTTGGCTGTCTTCACAGCACTTTTCCTGTCTATTGTCTATTTTCTTGTTACAATTCTCGTTACAATCCGTAATCTCCATCATTCACCGAGGACAAATCTCACCGGGAAATAATACCAGATTGCAACTGGTTTTCCGTTTCTCTTTGCGGGAGAAAAAACAGAATGTTTAACTGCATTAACTGCAACACTATCAAAAACAGCTGAAAGAGATTTCTTAACATCCACCTCGTGAACCATACCATCCCTTCCAATCAATAATTGCAATGAAACTACTCCCTCTATGTTTTTCTTCCTTTCACTCTCTGGATAAGCAGGGATAACTGTTGACATTACTATTGGAGGAACATCAAAAAATTCAAGAAGGGCAGCCTTTTCAGTCCCCAGAGCGTGGGCAACAATAAAATAATCAAGTTCCTCTCCATTAACATCATAACCTTTTATGTCAACCTCATCCCTTTCACTGTCATAATTATAAATCATAACACCTGGTTTAATATCATCAGGACCAACAATAGCCTCCTCTTCGCCTGTCACAGGATTAACGATACTTCTTAGTGATTCCGACCAGATTATCTCCAGGTTTTTGGGAAGACTACCTTCTGAATCTCTATATTTTATTACTGCTTCAACCAACGTTATTAAATTTAACCTTGTTTTTCTCGATATATCCTGCCAGCGCTGGGTTTCCCAGAAATCATCATATTCTATTTTCCATTCATACTTTCCACTTTTCATTTCGACCTTTTTTAACTTCATCACTCCGGGAATAAGGTTGCCTTCCAATGTTCTTCTGTAATATGCAAATTGCTTACCATCTTTAAGAAAAAGAAAAACATAGTA
>JAGMEZ010000667.1 GCA_023127905.1 Caldifarciminota bacterium | reverse complement strand
GGGGACAAGCCCCAACGCTACTACGGAGATTGCCATACTCTTTTGTGTTTTTCAACAACTACCTTCACACTTTTTGGTATGATTTCAAAATAAAGAGGGCTGTGACCGAGTGATTCTCCATCAACCTCGAGGAAGATTTTTGGATGTGAATGGATTGATATTTTTCTGCATCTGAATGTTTCTATCTTCGGGTGTTGGATGAAAGTCCCGTCATACAGATTGTTTACATTTTTTATTACATCGAGTTTCCCCACATCTTTTATAAACGTAATGTCGAAAAACCCGTCGTCAGGTATGGCATCTGGAACCTGCATCATTCCACCACCACTGTACTTGCAGATACCTACATTTATACTGAAGGCTTTTCCTTGCAGTTCATGTTTGTCGATTTTTAATTTTACCATTTTATATTTGTATCTAATGAGACAGGAAAGAAGACTAAGCAAGTACGGGATGGTTCCACTATGACCTTGTTTTTTCATATAGTTTGCTTTCTCTGTTACAAGAGCATCGTACCCAATTCCTGCAATGTTTACAAAATATCTTTTTTGTGGTTTATCTAAATTATAGTACTTAACAAGACCAACATCCTGGATGTATGTTATACCTTGTTTTATTACACGTATCGCATCAATATAATTTGATGGAATGCCAATTGTCTTTCCCCAGTCTATCCCAACACCAACCGGTATCATGGCAAGGGTAATATCTGTAGTGGGAACAGAGTTCTGGGAAAATATTCCATTCACAGCCTCATTAATTGTACCATCACCACCAACACAGATGATACTTCTCCATCCATTTTTAATCGCTTCTTGTATGAGTGAAATACCGTGTCCTTTATAATCTGTGAACCTGTGTGTGAAATGAATTCCTGCATCTTTGATAAGTCTGAAAATTTCGGTAAGGTATTTTCTTGCTTTTCCTGCACCGGCGTATGAATTTATAATTAAAAACCATTCATTAACCATAGTTGTGTCTTTTTTTCATTTCATAAAGTTTTTATTTAGTTTTTTGGTACCTTTCAGTACAAATTTTCCATTTCTTATAATATCAGTTCTTTTGCCATTTTCTGTTACTGCGGTTATATACTTAATAGATTCATATGGCAATGTGATATCCGTATGATGATGGGTATAAGCCTTATCAACATTCGTTTTTCTTAAAGCTGTTTTTTCGTTTTCCCTTGCAACAATTTCTTTATTGTCCAGCCTATTAAAAACCGGTTTATCTTCGCTCATTGAAAAACACGTATCTCCAATTGCGAAATGAGGTCCCATTTTTTCAATGATTAACACAGGAAGAATATTCATAATTTTGTGTTTCTTTGCAATGACGTATGCCAGGGTGTTAGTTCCGATTGCAAATTCACCAATAGGAAGTGTTTTATGAGGAAATAGCAAATTTTCTTCTATATATTTTTTATTATCTTTCATTGATTTGAAATTATTGCAACTGTAACTTACAATATAACCATCTTTAAATGACAGGATAAGGTTATTAAATTTCAAGCCTTTGAGATAGGTCTGCTTAAAATGTAAAATACCATTTGTTCCTTTTAATTGTGGTGTAGTAAATACTTCGCCGACAGGGATATTTATATCAGCTCCGCAATTTACGAAATTTGTTTCTTTTTCCGGGTTCATTATTGTTTGCATCTGTACACGTATATCAGTTTTATTTTTTCCTTTTCCTTTAACATGCACATAATCCGCTAAATCCAGAGCATCAATCATTTTCTGCTGAATATGTTCGATATCCTTTGTATCAAGCATGTTTACTTCCAGGATATCTTCAAATATATTCTCATAATTTTTTCCAATTTCAGGAGAAGGGAAAGAAATAATTGTAAAGCTGATTTCCTTTCTTGGTAAGAACTTATCTTGAAGCCATACAAAATTGTTCTGGTACTTCTGAAACATTTTTTGCTGCTTTTTTGTGAACATTATGTATTCATTTTTACTTATAGGTGTGAAAGTTGGTTCACCAAATTTATCGAGGAGTATTATTCCAGAAAATTCAGTAAAAACTTTCTTGCATTTTTTTGCTGCTTTCCCATAACTTTTTAGTGATAGTTCTGTATATTCTTTATCTAAAAAAAGAGCAGAATCAAATCGATGATCATAGTTAAATTGCTTATTTGGATTGGATGACTGTGCATCCATTATTGTTGGTTCTAAATTGTGTTTTTTCATATCGATTATTAACTGGCGTACAATACGTTCCTGTCCTATAGTAAAAATAATACTAAAGGTTGATTTTTTAGATATATCTCTTTGATTGATGATAGCTCCATTAATATAAGCATTGGATATTTGTTTTGACAATTTTTTAATTTTTTTATTAGAATATTTATAAAGAAATTTTGCAGTTTTAATCTCATTTTCCGTAATATATTTTCCATACCTGAAGAGATATCGCAAATCGCTCAGGTCAGATTTTTCAATAATATCCTGCATGTATCTAAAATTCTTATCAAACTGTTTTTTAATTTCAAGGATTGTTTCCTTCGTTTTATCCTTTCTCTGAGGTTCGGTAATCAAATTTTGTAAATAATTATATTTCAGCTTATTATTCTTTACATTATTGTATACATTTATAAATAACTTGTTAAGTTCCTCCATAATATAGATCTGGTGGTATAATGCGTATTGGATATATTTCCTGTATATACAGTAAAAATAGCAAAAGAGTTTTCCAAATCTATCACCAAAAATGTTAACGCAGTATGTTGGATTTGCATAACTCTTCTTGCTATAGTTTTTTTTAATTATATCGTTAAAAAGTTCCTTATTTTCGTTTTGTAATTCATCAAAACTTTTTAATGAAAAGTAGGCATCACCAAGTCTCTTTTCAAAATCAGATAGTTTCAATATAAACATTCCTAAAGTATTAAAGAAATGGTAATATTCCTTTTTAATCTTCTCGTTATTGTATGTTTTTGTCTCATCGCATATTTCTTTTATCATTAAGAGTGTTTTTTTATAACTTCTTCTTACTTTTTTGTTTTCCTTTTCAAAATGTTTTCTCGGGTCAAACACGATACCTCCTCAAAAAAATAGTAGTACTGTGAAAAGATTCACCACAGAGCATGTGCTGAGTGAATACGAAGTGCACACAGAGGTTATTTAGATTCAACAACTTATTAAACATTGCCTTCCCTCCCCCCTCTGTGAACTCAA
>JAGMEZ010000666.1 GCA_023127905.1 Caldifarciminota bacterium | reverse complement strand
AAAACCGCAACTTATTTCAGAGGTCATTTTGTCCAGTTTCGTCTGAAACAGAACATTTTATAGATATCATATTAGGTTTTCAGAAGAAGTTTTATCTTCTGCGTATTCCTTTATCACTTTAATAAAACGTCTCCATAAATCAGCGTTTTTTCTGATGAGAGCAATATTTAAAAGAAACTTCTCTAAGCTAATTTTGACATCATTACAAATAGTCTCTCGAAGTTCAATTTTCCCTGTCCTGATATATGCTGCTCCAGGACACCATCTACATAAAGGGGACGCCCAGCATTTCTTACACTTTAGGTTAATCTCTTTGTTTGTAATTTGTAATCGTTTCACAACTTGTTTATATTCGAGTTGTTTTTCTAAAGGTATATTTTTCTTTACATTACCCATCTTATATGTTTTATCACCAATGAACATCTGACAAGGATAAATATCACCATTTATGTCTACAGCGAAAACTGAAACTCCAATTGGGCAAATATATTTTAATTTTTTCTTTCTGATAAGAAGATAGAGTACATGCAATACTTCGGTATCAATCTTTCCATTTAGCACAGAACCTAAACTAAAATTTGTAGTCTCGCTAAAATCCATATTTTCAGGAGAAAAGTTGCTTGCTTCAGATGATACTGCGGGAACCAGAGTACCAATTTTAAATTTAAGGTTGTTTCTTAAATGATCCAGCACATCTTTATAGCTTATTTCCATTTTTTGATGCTCCCTGGTATAAGTACCTTCATAAGAAATATTACCCAGCTCATCTCTAAAAAGTTGGAGATTCTTAACAATTGTATCGTAAGTACCCTTACCATTCAGAAAAGGTCTCAAATAATTATGTATTCTTTCAGACCCGTCGATACTAACAGTAATACCTATGCGGTACTTCTTTAATACTTTAATTATTTTCTTTGTTAATATAGTCCCATTTGTTACGACACCAAATCGAGGAATATCCTTCCAATTAGATACCTCTTCGCATATTCTTTGGATAACATGTATGTTAAGAAGAGGTTCCCCACCAAAGAAAAGAATATTAGAAATTATATCGAAGTTCTTTGAGAAATATTTCATTGTCTTGATTGCTGTCTCCTCAGACATCATTCCCCAATTACTGTAGGAACCATCTTTTGCATAACAATATCTACATCGCATATTGCATTTTTGACTCACATTGACGACAAACTTCCCAATTCCATTCTTCAAATGTAGCTCATCATCATAGTCATACTTTTGAGTCTTCCGTGAGGAAAAATTCTTTACCTTTTTAATTGATTCTTTAACCACAGTGTTTTTTATCCCTGACTTCTTGGAAATGTATTTTACCGAGTGTCCTAATTCACTCATCTTAATAACTGAAGCTGCTTCTTTCGACAGAAAAGAAATATCCATTGTTTCTGGAAAGAAAATAATAGATGAGTCTTTATCTTGTATGATATGAAATTTTTTCATTTTCACCAACTGACTTAAAATTCTGTAGGAACATTGCTGTTTGGTCCACTAATTAGGAGAAACAGACAATGTCCCCACAGTTCCATATTCACCTGTTATTGGTTAATATATGTTACATGACAACCACAACCACCTGTGCACATCCCACATCCGCCTTCGAACGCACCAGAAATGCAATCTAAAATGCTCTCGCCCTCAGAAAAGTCTAAAGGATCTAAGTTTAAAGACATTTCCTCCATTTTTCTCACCTTCTTTCTCTATTTATTTTCTTTTCATGCCCTGTTGTCTTCTACCGGATATCCGTTAATTGAGCAACCACATCCACCCCCAATACCACAACCGCCACAAAATCCAACACTTCCAGTGTCAATAGATGACACAGCATTCTCAATATCTGAAAAGTCCAGTATATCTAGTTGCATTTCCATACCTTATTCTCACCTCCTTTTTCTATTTTATGTAAGCAAAATCCGTGCCAGAAGTTCATGAAAATGTAAGTAACTGATATGCAAAGAGT
>JAGMEZ010000665.1 GCA_023127905.1 Caldifarciminota bacterium | reverse complement strand
TGCAGTTGTATCAGGTAAACCATTATCATCTAAACAAACTGATACATATTCCAAAGGTGTGTTATTACATAGAAGAATTCTACATCCCTTTATCAGAAAGGGAGGTGTAAGCGTAGGTGTAAACTTAACAAAGTGCTTCCTGTTTGTAGCCCAGTCAGGAATAGTACACTCGAATGAACCTGTTATACCAGTATCATAAAAAATCATCGTCTTATGGCTTGATGTAATATCTAATTCTATTGTATCATTTGCAGGATATTCATCACTTTGTAAATTTGTATAGACAACTGCCTTGAGATCTCCCTCATCAAAGGGAACCCAATTATCAAATGTTACCATATCAGTCTGATTGGCATCAAGTGTAACTGGCATTGTATCACTATAAACAACTCCACCCAAGGAATCAGTTATCAAATATATCACATTAAAGTTTTCAGAACCCACACCGCAATTACCAACCTGTGCTTTTGGAATGATTGTGTCACCCATAAGGACCCGCGTTCCATAAGGATATATCCACTTATAAAAAGGTTCTATTATCGATATTGCAGTTGCATCGTGATTAACATCAATACTATCGCCAACCACCCTTATCATAGCATCAATATCAGTATAATCATGATTCATAAAGGGATATCTCATCCAATCAGCAGAATGAGTCATACTATCCGGCGCAGTAGAATCTGCAGCAGGGTGATATAGATAATACGGTGGCCATTGGAAAAGGACCCAGAATGTATCATCAAACATTGTTGTGTTCATGCTATACTCAGTCCATACATCAGGGTAAATCATTTTGTGAACCCACCAACGGACCTTATATGGTCGGGTTGTATCAGGCTGCCCTTCATAATCAGGGCATATTATTAATCTCTGCCATGTCATATCAGCAGGGTATCCGATAGAATAAAGTTTGACTTTCTGCAGCCTGAACGAAGGAAGAGGAGACACAAACTGAATACCTGTATATAGACCATTAGGGTATAGGACTACTTGAAAGGTACCTTCGGGAGTTCCATCATCCCAGAAAAGTTCAAACTCATCACGAGAATCAAAGAAATTTTTGACCTTTATCCACCCTGGTAATGTAGGGTCTGTCTTAACAGTAGTAATAATAGTTTGACCCTCTAAATCCGTTCTCTGTTCACTCAGGATAGTCTCAGCAAAACAAAGAGACCAAGAAGTTGTCAAAAACATAACCAGAGTGAAAAAAAGATTTATTCTTTTTGTAATATTTTCCATTATTTCTCCTTATAACTGAATTGATATTGTGAAGAACCTAACCACAGAAATTAATTTTTTTCTTTGTAAGATTTTCTATAGTATTATAAATTCCAATTCTTCTTTTCTTTTTTTCTCTATTCCTATCATACTTCATACTGTGTATAATTTTCATTATATTTAATAAAATATTTTCTAAAGAGGGTTTTGAAATGCCCTATTTTTAGGCAGTTTCAGGATGAATAACTTCTTTTGAAAAAATCTCTTTTTGTTATTGACAAAAGGGTTATTTTTTATTACAATATTTCCGCAATGCTGTGTAAACCCTTAAAAACATATTCAGAAATTCGAATCAAAGCAGTGAAGGCATATCTCTCATCAGGTTCCATAAAAGAGGTTGCATTATCTTTCAACATTCATCCCTGGACCCTCAAAAGATGGGTAATTTGGTATAAGGAGGGAGGTGAGGATAATCTAAAACGGGGAAAGAAATACCGAAAACCTCATAATAGATTTAATGCCCGTATTGAGAAAAGGATCATGCTACTGAAGGAGGAAAACCCCAGTATAACCCTCTCTGAAGCTAAAAAGATACTTAATAGAGAAGGATTGAATGTGTCTACAAAGGGAATCTGGGGTGTCTGGAAGCGGTATGGACTTACAGGGTTTTTGAAAAAAAAATCAACACCAAGTTTTTTAGAATACATAGCAGAGATACCCAAAACCACCTCTGACATAAAAGATGCTGAAAAGGCACTGAAAAAGGGAAACATAAAAAAAGCAGCACAAATACTTAATGCTCTCCCTGCCTGTCCTATGATTCCTTTTCTTGAAAAGATTCCTGATGAATTTCTTTCGTTACCCAGGCGAGTAGAAAAGTTATATATACTTTTCGGAAGAATATCTTTTTTAGAACTTAAAAAGAAGGCAAGGAGATTGCGAAAGCAAGCAGAAAATAAGGGGTTGTTCTATCTATTTGTGAGAGTAGGGGTCTTAGAATGCTTTGCCTTACAAGAACTTCAGGAATCAGAGAAGCTGCTTCTCCTTACTCACAAATTAAAAAGTCGATTAAGAAACAAAAGAGGGATAATAAGAGGAGATCCAAATCTCCGATTCATCATACTCATTTTAGAAGGGCAGGCATATGGAAATCTCCTTCAAATCAGAGAGTCTTTAAATTGTACAAGAAAGTGCAAAGTTCTCCTTCGTTCATTTCCCTATATAGCTGAAGGACAATATTGGTTGACGACACTTTTTTCCCACATAGGACACCATAAGGAAACCGCAGAGTTACTTAAACAAATTGTCTCAAAACAAAAACCAGAAATAATTTCCAACTACGCTTCCTGTCTCTCTATTAATGGAGAATACAGGACCGCTTTAGCCACACTAAAGAAGATTGAAATACAGCTAAAGGGCTTCACCTCTCAAGCATCCTTAATTAGAGCAATGTGTTTTCTCGGACAGGGAAAAATTCAAAAAGCTTTAAGCTTTGCTCAACTTGCATTCAAGGAATCCAAAAAAGAGGGGTTTCGAAACCAGTATCACATCGCCACTATGATTCTTGCAGGCGGCTATGCAGCACTCAACGAAAAAGGGAAAGCAAAGGAACTCCTTAAAAGACCTATCCCGCTCTTAAAGAAATTCCGAATGGAACGAGACCTTCTTGTAAGACAGGCTCTCCTCGGAAAAATCTCTCATATCAGTTGCGATGAGAAAGAGAATATCACCCCACCAATCAGATTAGCCCTTTTGTTAAAAAAAGCACAGGAAACACTGAAGATAAAGGATTACAGAAAGGCATATAATTATGCTCAATCACAAAAAATCATGGGATATTTTCACCTTTATCTTCTTTTCTTGCCAGAATCCGTTCATCATATTCTCTCTAAAGGAAAACCTGCTCATCTCCCATCCCGATTTCTGAAATTACCTGTCTTTCTAAAAGATATTCCTGCCTATCATCTAAGGTTCTTAGGTCCTGTGCGAGTTTATAGAAACGGTAAATCCATCCGAGTAAACCTTTCACCAAAGGAGGCTGCTTTCCTAATTCATCTCTTTCTCGGGCAGCGAAAAGAAATCCCTCTCACATCTATATATAATAACTTCTGGAAAAATAGTAAAAATCCTGAAAGAACCTTCTCGCATTTTCTTGTTCGCATAAGAAAATAT
>JAGMEZ010000664.1 GCA_023127905.1 Caldifarciminota bacterium | reverse complement strand
CATCTCCTTTTTACTTTCAGGTCTTAAAGCATAACTTTTTGTATTAATTTCTATAGCATCTACACCAAGCTCTTTTGCCTTTTCTACAATCTTTTTTTCTGGTTCAATAAAGAGTGTTACTTTGATACCTTTACTTTTTAGTTCTGATATTGTCTTCGTCAGCTTTTTCCCTTGTTTAAAAATATCCAATCCTCCTTCAGTTGTAATTTCCTCAATCCGTTCAGGTACAAGGCATGCCCAGTCTGGCTTTACTTTTTTCACAAAGGAAACTATTCTCGGAGTGGTTGATAATTCGATATTGAGTTTGGTTTTAATTACCCTACTAAGAAGCTCAATGTCTCTTCTCTTAATATGTCTTTCGTCTTGCCGCAGGTGTGCAGTTATTCCATCACAACCAACTCGTTCTGCAATTAGCGCTGCTTCGACAGGATCAGGTATAACTGTCTTTCGTGCTTCCCGTATTGTTGCAACATGGTCGATGTTTACTCCAAGTCTTACCATTCTCTCACCTCCTGTGAGTTTATTTATTTCTCAATCAAACTAATTCTTGGGCTATTATAACAAAAGGAACATTTAATTTCAAGGAAAAAGATATAAACGCTTCCTCTTTCCTTCTTGACAACTTTAGCCTTTGGTGATACAATTTTAGAATGAGAAAAGCCGAGTTGAAAAAGATTCTGAAGGAGATTGGACTCTTACCTCGGAAATATCTTGGACAGAACTTCCTTGCGAGCGAAAAAATTGCTGAAAGAATCGTTGACGCTGCATCTCTATCTGAGAAAGATTTTGTTGTTGAGGTTGGACCGGGTCTTGGAGTGGTAACTGAAAAAATCCTCCAAAAAGGTGTAAAATTACTTGCAGTAGAAATAGACAAAAAACTTTCTTCGTTTCTTAGAAACCGTTTTTCAACGTTTAAAAATTTCAATCTTATCGAAGATGATTTCTTTAACATCGACGAACAAAAACTCTTATCCTACAATGGTAAAAGAACGATGAAGTTTATCTCGAATCCTCCCTATAGAGGAGCAAAAAGGATATTGAAAAAACTATCCACAATGAATACTTTTCGATCCATTGTAATTACACTTCAGAAGGAAGTTGCAAACACACTCCTCGAAGTACCAGGGACGAGTAAGGCAACCAGTCTTACTTATTATATACATTACAGGTTTATTCCAACAAAGCTTTTTGAAATTCCACAGAATTTCTTCTTCCCAGTTCCCACTGTCCGCTCTTCAACAATCCTTCTTACTAACAGAGTATTTCCAATGAAAATCTTTGATGAGAAATATTTTTTCAAGTCACTTGACCTTCTCATGAGAACAAGAAGAAAAAAACTTACAAATAATATAAAATCAGGCTTCAGAATCCCTCACAATAAAATCATGGAAATTATGGAGAAATGCAAAATCCCGAACAATGCACGAACAACCGATCTCTCTATAGAACAGATAATAAAACTTACTAATTTATTAAGAGAAAAAATCCCAAGAAAAGGTGAAAAATAAAGACAATAAAATTAATTTCTTAATTTCGCGATATCGCGATCTACACAAATGTTCGAAGGCTCTTTCGCAACTCATTTCCTTATTATTCATATTAACCTCGGTATCTTCATCCTTTTCCTCTGAGTATCAGTTTAACTTCCACCACTACAATGATATCTCTTCCTTTACACAATTTTTTTCTCTTCCAACATATAGGGACAATCTGTTTTTTTTTGGGGTCGATGCATCTCAA
>JAGMEZ010000663.1 GCA_023127905.1 Caldifarciminota bacterium | reverse complement strand
TATCGTTGTTATCGTTTAGAACGTTCTGTAAAATTTCCAGCATTCAAAGTTATAAATTTAAAGCGTTGCGTTCGTTTAAAACGTTTAGATCGTTTGTATTTTAGTACGACGTCGATCATGCATAGCTTCTTAAAGAGGTGTATCGTTGAATTATCTTGATTTTTCAAACTTTCTCAAAAATACCCTTGAAGATTGACACGATCAGGAAAGTTTAATCCCCTTGACATCCTCAAAGAAATATTCTATATTTCAGTAACTTGAAACAAAGCAAAGAAGAAAAAGTTGAAAATGTTAAATAACAAAATCGCAATCAATCGTTTTGACCAAAATGAAAGGGGATCAAAATTTCAGTTTTCAGCCCGACCCCGGAAGACACCCTGTGGGTGCTCAACTCCTCCATTGGTATTTTCTAATATAGGAGTTATAAATAATGGCAAAGTATGAGTGCGATGTGTGTGGGTATATCCACGAAGCTGACGAGAAATGGAAGGAAATAGATGATGGATGGAAGTGCCCAACGTGTGAATCAGACAAATCGTACTTCAGGAAAACCGGTGGTGTGACGACACCACCAGTCCAAGAAACACAGGTTTCTGACACTAGTATTCAACCCTCTAAGGAATCCACCATCGAAGAATACCTTGATAACATTAGAAAAATCGCTGAGACAGGAGCATCGATCATTGAACCAATGAGTACCAAAAAACCCACACTTTCTTGGGATGACATATTGATAAAGGGTACACAGCTCTCGAAGATTCCATTAAACGAGGATATGCCGGTGAACACAAAGACAGTTATAGGTTCAAAGGCCGAGAAGCCGTTAGCGATAGAAACTCCAATCTACATTACTCACATGTCTTTCGGTGCTTTATCCAGGGAGATAAAGATTGCCCTCGCAAAAGGAAGCGCTGCGGTGAAGACTGCAATGTGCTCTGGGGAAGGTGGCATACTGACGGAATCATTGGAGAATTCCTATAAATACATTTTTGAGTATGTTCCAAATCAGTATAGCGTTACCGATGAAAATCTTCAAAAGGTGGATGCCGTAGAAATAAAGATTGGTCAATCAGCTAAGCCTGGGATGGGAGGATACCTACCCGGAGGAAAGGTTACCAAGGAAATAGCAAAAATTCGGGGTTTCCCAGAGGGAAAAGACATCATTAGTCCTGCACATTTCAGTGATATTACAAACAAAGATGACCTGAAATTCAAGGTTCAGTGGCTAAGGGTAAAAACTGGTGGAAAACCTGTTGGGATTAAGATCGCCGCGGGTAATATTGAGGCTGATCTTGAAGTAGTGGTGTATGCCGAACCGGATTTTATCACTATTGATGGTAGACCAGGTGCAACTGGTGCTTCACCGAAATTTGTCAAAGATTCAACTTCGATACCGACAATCGCTGCATTATACAGGGCAAGGAGATATTTAGATAAACATAATATAACGAACATCTCTTTAATAATCACCGGCGGACTGAGAATTTCTTCTGACTTTGCAAAGGCATTGGCACTGGGCGCAGACGCTGTTGCATTAGGTACTGCTGCTTTAATTGCCTGTGGTTGTGAGCAATATAGAATTTGCAATACTGGTAAATGTCCTACTGGTATTACCACACAGGATGAGAATCTTAGAAAAAGGGTCAATATCAATGAGTCAGCCAGACGACTGGAAAACTTTCTTAGAGTTTCCACAAAGGAATTGAAAGATTTCGCAAGGCTGACTGGGAATAAGGACGTTCATGAATTAAATGTTAATGACCTCTGCACCATAAATTCAGAGATCTCAAACCACACTGAGATTCATCATATATTTTAAAAAAAGAAAGGAGATAAACCAAATGGGTAAAACCGAAGAGAATTTGAAGGCCGCGTTCGCAGGAGAGAGCCAAGCAAGAAATAAATATACCTACTTTGCAGAAGTTGCTCGAAAAGAAGGATTTTATTATATCGCAAGGTTATTCGAAGAGACCGCTAGAAACGAGATGCAACATGCAAAGGATGAATTCAGACTGCTGAAGGGCCTGGGAGATACAGAAGTCAATTTGAAAGCGGCTATTGAAGGAGAACACTACGAGGTAATAGAGATGTATCCTCAGTTTGCTAAGGAGGCCGAGGAAGAAGGGAACAAGGAAGCCGCCGCTCTTTTCAGGATGATTGCTAAGGTAGAAGAGCAACATAGGAACCGATATAAGAAACTCCTTGAAATGCTGGAGAATGGAACCTTATACAAAAGGGACAAACCCATCCGGTGGAAGTGCTCAATATGCGGTTATGTTTACGAGGGGACCGAGCCACCGGTGAAATGTCCTTCTTGTAAACATCCACGCGAATACTACGAGCCAGAATCTATGTCATTCGCATAGGTGTAGAAGGTTCTAGTAGGCAACAGTGTGGTCAGAGGCAACGGTGGGGCAACTGTGGGGTCGGGCTAAGATATAAGATTTAGAATCTAAATTTTCCAAACTTCTTTACATTTTTGTGATTTTCTGCTATCCGGCAAACCTTAAACAGTAGTCCGACGAAGCTAAGTTCTTTAGAGTTTTATCATAGGTTGGCATCAGCACAGGCGGAGCCAACAACATGTCAAAAACTAGAGAGATTTTAATCTCCTTGACACATACAGATATTTTCTGTTAATATCCTCAAAGTAAAAGAGAATATTTTCATATTTTAGGATTATTGATGAGGAGGTAATAATGTCTATACCATTTTGGGTTATAGAGAGAGAAAGAACCCAATTTTCAGATAATACATTTAGTATGGTTGGAAGAGCTTTAACGGTGGCAACAGAATTTGAATCAAACATTCGTAACTTAAGCTCAATTTTAAGTTTAAAGTTACAAGTAAGAAGTAATGAATTTATCTTAAATGATAAAGAGTATCTCAATAAATTTATTTCAAAAATACAAAAGAAGCCTTTAGGAATTCAAGTAGAGAAAATAAATAAAAAATTAGATTTTCCTTTTGATTTGTTTAAACTAATTTATGAAGCTAAAGAAACAAGAAATGATATTGTTCATGAATTGACTCTTGGGATAGAACACAATATTGAAACCGACGAAGGAAGAAAGTTCATTGTGGAAACTTTGACTGAAAAAATTTCCAAAATTGCTAAAGCAAATATAATTATCATATATATAATCTGCTTAGAAACCAATAAAGAGAAACCAACCGTTCAATACATAAATTCATATGGTGAAATGATTCTTAATTGGGTGCTACATGTAGGGGAATAGTTGAATGGGGACGGATGAATGGGGACTGAATGGGTGAATGGGGACGGTGCTTGTGAATGTGAATGGGGACGGTGCTTGGTGAATGGGGACGGTGCTTGACTTTATGAATGGGGACGGTCAGGGCAACGGGGTCAGGCTGGAATCTGGAATCTAGCTCCAACTCTCTTAACAGGCAAAAGTTCTGCTTTTGCAAGGATAAAGGTTAAAGGTTAAAGGATAAATTTAAAGCGTTGTTATCGTTTAGAACGTTTAGATCGTTCAAACAAATTGAATTGGTTTTCAAAAAATCTTGACTTCTTATTGTATTTCTGCTAATATTCCTCCAATAATTAAAAATTCTGAATCCGCAACTATACAAGCGCAAGCTTCAAAGAGAACTCACTGCTATTTAGTTTTGGAAAAGGCTTTTGTAGGTTTCAAATAATAAATCATTTTTAAAAGGAGGTGATAAAAATGGCAAAATGTACAGCTTGCAATGGAACTGGACGATGTTCACACTGTAATGGTACAGGATTACAGGGTACTCAAAATATTAAATGTGGTTTTTGCTATGCTCCTGGTTCGCAATCTTACCCCGAAAAAGGTAGTGGAATCTGTCGGGAGTGTCATGGTACAGGAGAGAAATAGAAAGGTGAGATGATGTCGGGTTGAAAAATAGAAATTTTTAGACTTTCTTTAATGTTAACGGACAGCTGCGGGGTCAGGGATACCTGTGAGGCACGCAGCCTTTCATAGCTGATCCTAGAGTTTTTTTATACCAGGAGGTTGGAATGAATGGTGAACAATTATCTGCAATATTTGCGGATTTTGTAAACTTGTTAAGAGATAGGTTCTCAAGGGAAGATATTCTTACATCAGAGGATTCCATAAGATATACTTTATTCTATTGTTTAATTCAAAATGAACAATTGCATCCTTCAAATATCATGCTTGAGTACCCTTATGAGAACTTTGAAGGAGAATTAGATACTTTTGTGGTGCCTGGGCAGGGTTACTCTGGACTGGCATTCGAATGTAAGTACCATCGTGGCTTTACAAGTGGTCAACCTTTCCCCAGACCACTTAGTAAACAACGGGGTCAGGCTGGAATCTGTAATCTAATTCTATGAACGGGGACTGAACGGGGACGGTGTACTTCGTTCTAACTCAGCATCTTTGACTTGACCCCGTAGAAGCCTATCGGCTTTAGACCAACGGGGTCAGGCTGGAATCTGTA
>JAGMEZ010000662.1 GCA_023127905.1 Caldifarciminota bacterium | reverse complement strand
TGGCGCTATCGTCTAGTCAGGTCTAGGACATCTGGTTCTCAGCCAGGAGACTGGGGTTCGAATCCCCATAGCGCTACAAAATTATAGGGGGTTATATGATTAAGGTGCTAATTTTTCTGTTACTTTGTGCATTTCTTGTAATTTCATTCTTTATTATCGGGTGTGGGGTCGAACAAGAAGTTGAGGAAGGAGTTGAAGAGGAAGTTGGTGAGGAAATTGAACAGGAGCCAGGACAACAGGATGAACAGCAGGCGGGAGAGGAAGAAATAGACGTTAAAACACCTTAAAAAGTATAGGTAGAGAGACATAAAGAGAATAAAGATATTGGAGGGTGAAGAAGGAGAAAGTAATAGAGTAAAATACTGGGGAGTCGTCTAATGGCAAGACGCGAGACTCTGGATCTCGTTATTGGGGTTCGAATCCCTGCTCCCCAGCCAAAAATATATTAGGAGGAGAAGATGAAATCTTCAAAGATTCTTAGATTTATTGTTGGTTATATCTGTTTAACTATTGCTGGATTTTCCTTTCTAAATGCAGAGACAGTGCTTGGAACTAATAATGTCACTGATCCAGAGGTTAATATACTTTCTTCAACTGTTAACGGATTGAAGATAAGGTTTTCTCTTAGTGATATTGGGATAGAGTTTGTAAATACAAAAGAGGGAGAATTCATTTCACTACATATTCCTGGAATGCATTCTCTTCAAGAAGTTGGAAAACCGCAGCTTCCCTGTTATAGAACATTTATTGAAGTGCCTTTCGGTGCTGAACCTATTGTTTCGGTAAAGGGTGTAGAAATAGAAAAAGCAGTTCTCGCAAGACCTGTATATCCGGCTCAGGCTTCGATTCCAAAGATACCAGGTGCAATTGAGAGTGCTGAATTCAATTATGATAAGGAATACTATTCTATAAGTAAATTTGCGCCGGAATGGCTCGTGAATGTAAAAGAAGCTGGAATTGTGAGAGAGCATAGGCTCTTTCTGTTAGAGATTAATCCTACTACTTATAACCCAAAAACGGGAGAACTTGAAATAAGGACAAATGTGGAGGTAGAGATAACATTTTCTCATCCGGATATTGGATATACAATCCAGAGATTATTGCAATACAGCAATCCACAATTTGAGAAGTTCGTGAAGGGTCTCATATTGAATTATGGAGTAATTGAGTCTATGCTTGATTATCCTGGAATACCTATTGGTTATCTTATAATTGTTTATGATGATTTTGAAAGTAATATAACCCCATTTGCAGAATGGAAGGAGCAAAAGGGATATTATGTGACAGTAACAAGAACTTCTGATATTCCTGGTGGACCAACCACTGGAAATATTCAGGCATATATTCAGGATGCATACAATAACTGGCCAATCCCTCCATCTTTTGTTCTTCTGGTTGGAGATGAAGCGCAGATACCTGCTTTTACGGGATCAGAGACATCACGAGTAACGGATCTCTACTATGCAGCAATTTCTGGTTCAGATTATTTCCCTGATGTCTGGCTTGGGAGATTCTCTGCAGAGAGTACAACACACGTAGATGTAATGGTAGAAAAGGTAGTTGATTATGAGAAGACTGACTGGAGCAGCGGGACAGACTGGATAAAGAAAGCAGTATTTATGGCTTCATCGGATAATCATACCATATCAGAAGGAACTCACAGGTACGTTATCCTGACGCACCTTGATCCGAGAGGATACGTTAGTGACAGTCTGTGGCACTATTATGGTGCAACAACACAGGATGTGAAGAATGCGTTAAATGACGGTCGTTCACTTGCAATATACTCGGGGCACGGCGGGAACACAAGTTGGGGAGATGGTCCTCCTTTTAGCCAGAGTGATGTTAATAGTCTTACAAACCTCGATATGTATCCGATGGTCTGCAGCCATGCCTGTAATACTGGCAATTTTGGATATTCTTCAGAGTGTTTTGCAGAGACCTGGGTGCGGGTTGCTAATAAGGGAGGAATTAGCTTCTGGGGTTCAGCTCCCTCCAGTTATTGGACAGAGGACGATACACTTGAGAGGGCAATGTTTGATGAACTTTTCTATAACAATCTGACCTGGCTTGCAGGTATGCAGGATGCAGCTCTCTACCATGTTTATTTATGGGGAGGGCAATATGTAACGCCCCAGTATTACTATGAGGCGTATAATCTTTTTGGTGACCCTTCAATGATGCTCTGGACAGAGATTCCACAGGTACTTACTGTTACCCACCCTAATGTGATTCCCATAGGTCCTTACAGTATCCCGGTGAATGTGCAGGTGGCCGGTAACCCTGTTGACAGTGCATTGGTTGCTGCTGTTGTAAAATCTACAGATTCGCTTGTAACTGCTTACACAGTCGGTGGAAATGCAGTAATTCCTGTTTATACACCGGGAGTTGATTCTGTTTTCATTACAGTTACCGGATACAACCTTGAACCATACTTTGGTGGTATTCTTGCTATGTCAAGTGGAGCTTATGTTTCTTATCTTAAATCGATAATTGACGATGTTGCAGGAGGGAATGGTGATGGAATAGCCAATCCGGGAGAATCGATTGACTGGGAGATGTGGGTAAAAAACTATGGTAGCGCAGATGCAAATGGTGTTTACGGGCTTCTTTCTATAACAGATCCATATATTAATATCTCTGTTGATTCAAGCTGGTTTGGTAATATAGTGGTTAATGATTCGGCACTCGGTTCTGTTCCCTACTCACTTTCCATTACAAATAACTGTCCTGATGGATATGCAGCTTCTTTTGACCTTGAAGCACACGATGTAAATGATTCAGTCTGGGTTTCCCATCCTGTGATAACGGTTTATGCGCCTATTCTTTCCATTGAAGATTTTGTAGT